>CAKVCR010000055.1 GCA_934725835.1 uncultured Odoribacter sp. | reverse complement strand
GCCCGCTTCGTAGCCGAGCTCATCCTCAAGGACGCGGCAGGAACCCTCACCTACTGAGAAACCAAAGGCAAAGGAGAAACATATGAAAGGACCAAGAAGGATCCGTCTGACGAACAGGCAGGCGAAGACCATGGAGAAGCTGCTGCACAAGGTCTATACCATCGCCTTCGTCGAATCGAAGATGCGAAGCGAGGGGAAGACCTACGACGAGCTTGTCAAAGAGGAAAGGAAGTTGGACGACCTATGGACGGTCGTCATGTTCCTGATAGAAACCGGGTATGGAAGTGTGGGAGAAGGGATCCTTCCAGGGTCTTCCAAACGTCATGAAGAACGTATCGGGGTCAAGGAGGGCTGACGTGGCATACGAATACCTGATTCCTTCCGAAGGATATTCATGGCAAAGACACAGCACGCAAAACTTCTTCAAAGCCTTCCTGTACCACATTTCGAAGGCCTCCCTTTCTGCAGGCTTGAGTTCGTTGAACTCGATGTCCGAGCTGACTGGATACTTCTCCAAGGCCCTTCTGATGGTGAAGTACACGACATGCTCTTCCGGTGAATGTTCGAGACTCACCCCTCCGCCATCCCACGAATGCAGCTCTTCAAGGCTCGGAGTCCCATCGTTCCATGCGGGTTCGAACGAAGGGAACATGAACGTGACCATTCTGTTCAATATGTTCTTGGGAATCTTCCTTTTCATGGAATCAGTCTACACCCTCGCCGAAGCGATGGCAACACAAGGAGAAATCCAATGGAATTGAAATATGCGGCATACATAGGGGTACTGCTCCTCTGCGGAGCAATAGTGGGCGTGCTCATATCGCTCACGGTCCACACGGCGCGCATCGTGCTCAAGGGACTGATGGAGGACGACGATGAAGAGCTCTAGAGACACTGCGCTGCACTCGTATGCGTACCTCATCCTCAAGAGCGAAGGCTCCACGTTCACGGACCTTGCGGACAGGCTGGGATGCTCCAACAACCTCATAAAGGAGCTGCTTCTTGGAAGAAGGAAATCCAGAAGGCTCCAGGAGGAGATGGCCCATCAGCTTGGCTTCGCATCCTGGGAGGGCTTCGAATCCCAGGCGCAGCGCTTCTACGAGGACTTTAGAAGAAGGCTGGAGGGCCCGCTATGTGGATGACGGCGAAGGAACTGGCCAAGAGGATGGGATGGAGCGTGCGCTACGTCCAAAGGCTCGCAAGCGAAGGTCGCATACGCTGGACCATGAAGGACGGACGCTCCAGGCTCTACGACTCGGACTCCGTACCAAAGGACGCACTCCCTGCAAAGGCATCGGTCCAGACCAAGGCCCTCACCCCCGTGGAGTCCACGGGAGCGGATGCGCTTGCAAGCTTCCAGGCGTTGGGAGGCAGGGCCACGGACAAGGAGAGGCAGAAGCTGCGCGTGCTGGACAGGCTTCGCAACATCCCCATTGGGGTCTCCAAAGGGGAATGGTACGGCTCCGTGGCGTTCTTCTTCGGGATATCGGAGGCCACCGTAAGGCGCTACGAGAAGGAGTTCGCAAGGACCGGCGTAATAGCCACGGCTCCAAGGAAAGGCTCCAACCGCAGCTTCGACGAAGAGGCCGTCTCATGGATGAAGGGCTACATGCTCAAGACCCTCAGGGAGACTGGGTTCTGCACCAAGCAGAGCGCTTGGGAGCACCTCGTGGACAAGGCCCGTGAGGAAGGCTGGCGCATAGGCTCCAGAAGCACGGCGTTCGCGATCCTTGGAGGGATGGACAGGCAGCTTCTGGACTTCTCCGTGGGCGGAAGGCGCGCCATGGACAACTACTTCTATATAAAGAGGGACTGCAAGGCCTTAAGGCCCATGCAGATCGTCATAGGAGACCAGCACATATTCGACTACTGGATAGCGGACTACGAGAAGGGCGTCATACTCAGGCCCGAGTGCTACTGCTGGCTGGACATGTGCACCAAGGTGGTCTACGGCATAGCGCTGGAGACCCGCGCCTACACGGCGGACACGGTCAAGGAGAGCCTGAGAAACGGGATCATGCGCTACGGACTGTTCGAGAACACCTACAACGACAACGGAAAGCCGGAGTGCTCAAAGGCGACCGAGCAGGTCATAGACGACCTCATGCACGCAGGTGCCGGCATGAACGACATATGCGAGCTGGACAGGACAATGGCGGGCCGCTACTCGATAGAGCGGGAGGACGGATCCGTGGTGGACGCAGGACCCTCCCCCGAATCCTACCGCAGGGTCTTCGCACAGGTGAAGAACGCGAAGGCCAAGGACATAGAGAGGTTCTTCAGGACCATCGAGGAGATGCTCAGGAAGATGAACCTCCCCGGCCATGCGGCCACACCGGGCGCATCCGCAGCGGAGAACGAAGTCGAGGCGGCAAGGCTCCAGAGGGACAAGGACAGCCATGCGCTGCTTGACATATACGGCTTCGCACAGGCGCTTGCGGAGTGCTTCGAGAAGTACGAGACCACCGTCCACTCCACGTTGGGGATGTCCCCCAGGGACTATCTGGCCAAGAGGAAGGAGATGGGCTGGAGGGAGAACCGCAGGCTCACGGACTTGGACGTGGACTGCATCATGATGTCCCGCACGAGGCGCATCGCCAGAAACGGCTTCGTCTCGGTCAACGGCCGCTACTACAGAGGCCCCACGCTCACGGTAACGGGCGGACAGGTGGACGACACGGGCGTCTGGAACCACGACGGAGAGACGCTGGACGTGCGCTACAGTCCATGGGACCCGTCCTACATCATCGTGAGGGTTCCCGGCTCCACGGAGCCATGGAGACCCCTGCTGCTTGACGACACGGCGGCGGTCATGCTGGACGAGGCGGCCCTCAGGGAGAACATGGCCAGAAAGCGGGAGCAGATGCGCGCCGTGAGGCGGGCCTTCAAGGTGGCCACCGCAATGGTCGGGGACGTCATCTACAGGCCGGACGGCCCGCATGTGGTCATCGAGGAGCAGCATCCGGTACCAAGGGCGCTGCCTGAGCCCAAGAAGGCCATACCCATGAGGCCGGCCTACTTCGCACATGGCTGGGAGCGCTACGAATGGTGCCTGCACATGGTGCTCAACGGGAACATGGAGCACATGTCGGACGAAGACAAGGAGTTCGTCCGCACCTACAGGAAGGAGACTGAATACCTGGAGAACGTCCAGAGGTGGACGTTCCTGGAAAAAGAGATAAAGGCAAGGGGGATCAGGGCATGATCGAATTGAAGAAGGCATTGGAGACGACAGGGATGTCCCTGGGTGAAGTCGCGGATCTGATGGGCTGCAGCAAAGCCACCGTCAGCAAGGTGAAGGACCACGAATACCCCAACTGGGAGGCATGGGAGAAGAGGACCATAGAGGCCATGGTCAGGGACGGAAGGCTCACGCACGAGCAGGCGCAGCTCCTTCCGGCGCACGAGAGGCAGCCGATAGAGATAGACGACACGATGTTCGTCCGCACGAACAACGTCATGGCTCTGGATGCGCTGGCGGACGACCTGCTGAACCCTCGCTCGACCCTCAACGCATCCATTGGGGTCTGCACTGGCAAGGCCGGGTACGGCAAGACCACGACCATCAAGCACTTCTGCGCCTCCAACGACAGGGCCACGTACATCCTCTACATGGACGGCTACTCCATAACGGGGCTCATAAGGGATGCGCTTCGCAGCATGACGGGCGAGACGAGGCGCTCCTTCATAGACATCAAGGACGCGATCAAGGATGCGGCGGCGGTCTACAGGAAGCTCCTCGTCGTGGACGAAGCGGACAGGATGCCGGTGAGGCTGCTCGAGGCGCTCAGGGGGCTGAACGAATACTGCGGCCTTCCACTGCTGCTCATAGGCGAACCAGCACTGCTGACGAAGATACACACGGAGCCTCGACTGGAGTCCAGGATGCGCAAGCCAAGGGTGGAGTTCTCCCCTCTTTCATGCGTGGACATAGCGCTCTACTGGAAGGAGGCCATTGGATTGGACCTCGTGGGCAGGATGGAGATACAGCAGATGCTCCTAAGGTCCTGCAGAGGGGACTTCAGGGTCATGGTGAACGATGCGCAGCACATAGTCCGTTTCATGAACGCCAACGGACTGACGCAGGTGGACGAGAAGGTGGTGCGCGATGGCGTTAGATAGCAAGGCGCGTGCGGTGCTGTTCGGGACGCCCATCCTTTCCAGACAGATCCACAAGTGCGTCAAGGGCAAGGGTTCCATCTCCAAGGAGGAGCTGCGTTCGATCTTCCCCGATGTGGAGACCGAGACCTTCAACCACACGCTCAGGAACCTGAAGAACCAAGGAGTATTGGAGAACGTGGACGGGATGGTCTCCTACCGCGAAGGTGCACCGGATCCGCATGGAAGCCAAGCGGACAGAGCCTGGAAGGCGGCCTGCCTGCTGAAGTCGTTCAAGCTCGACGAACTCTGCAGAGCCGCCGACATAACGTGGAGCTACGCCCAGAGGACTCTGGCCCGATGGTGCAGCAAAGGCCTTGCAGTCAAGAGCGGAGCGTCCCTAAGGGGAGCCCCCGCCGTCTGGACGATGGTGGGCGGGAACCCCAACTCAAGGCCCATTACAAGGAGGAAGTGATGGAAGGAAACAGAAGGACCACCCTCATAAAGATGATCCATGTGGCCAGAGGCAAGGCAATGACCTGCAACTGCGGACGGGTGTCGTTCTCGAAGGTCTGTCCTGTGTGCGGGGCAAGGACCCAGAGGATGCCGGAGTTCTGGTACAGAAGCATCCTTGAGGCCATGGGAGGTGCGGACACCTGCTCAATGATCGACACGGCGGGGCTGCAGAGGGTCATGGACGTGTTCGACAAGGCAGGGTTCTCCAACCTCAGGCCAGGCGATGCCAGGAAGAGGACCGCAACGCAGCAGCTGTTCGTGGTCGAGAAGGAAGGCCAAAGGCTCCTTGGTGAGCGTTGGAGACAGCGGCTTGACGGCTACGTTGGAAGGAAATACGGCCGTGGGGGCATAGGCGAATGCTCCTACGAGGAGCTTAGGGATGTGTTCGGGTTCATCCACAGGACAGCGAAATACGAACGCCTGAAGGCAGGCGAAGGAGATGCAAGATGAAGAGACATAAGGTCGATGGAAAGGTTCTGGTCGAGAACAGCAGAGGCAGACTGGTTCCGGAAAGCAGCGTGAAGCCGCTGGATGCACTCAGGGACCAGATGGTGGAGAGGACGTTCTCCGGCATAGGTGCCTTGGAGTCGTTGATGAAACAGGTGAAGCAGACATGCTTCGAGGACATAGAGGCATACCTTGAAACCGGAGCAGAGGTCTACGGTGTGGAGCTTCGCAACGAGAAGGGGAACTATACGTTCACGAACTACGACGGCTCCAGGAAGATAAAGGTCTACTACTCCACCACCATGGACATAGCCCCTGAGATAGGACTGGCCAAGTCGCTCATAGACGAGTACCTGAACTCGGAGCTCAGCTCCGCATCGGACGGCATCAAGGCCATCGTCACAGGTGCGTTCCAGCTCAACCAGAACCGCTACGATGCCAAGAGGCTTCTTGAGCTCAAGACCTACGACATAGACGACGACAGATGGAGACGCGCCATGGAGATCATAGACGACTCCGTGACCACCACCCTCACCTGCCGCTGCATATCGTTCTACGAGAAGAAGGGCGAGCAGTGGTTCACCAAGAACCTCAACTTCTCGACCATCCACGACAAGGACGCACTTCCGGGAACGGAGGTCTGACGATGCAACCGGATCTCTTCGTCAGCTCATCCCTCTCAGCAAGGGAGATGCTTATGCTCAAGGCAAGGGAAGGAAAACTCTTCTACAGCATAAGCCAGGTGGCCTCGATGACAGGCAGAAGCCCGTTCGAGGTCCGCTATGCCATAACGGCCACCTACCATCTGGATGCACTGAAGCTGGGCGAAGAGTACAGAGTCCCCTACTCCGCGGTCCTGGACTACCTGGACTATCTTGAGAACAAGAGCGGGGACTTCGAGGAGCTGGACGGTTCAAGGGACTACGACCCCGGACGCACGGCCCTCTACATCTACCTGTCGAATATGCCGCACGGCAGACTTCCCAAGGGAAGAAGGTCATATGACGGCCTTTCCGGAAAGGAGGAGACCGCTCCGGTGGACTGGTATCTGCTCCAGAGACTGCCGCTTCCACAGGAGGCTTCCGCAGGCGAATGGGCGGGGATCCTAGGGGTTCCCTCCCTGCTCGTAAGGCAGACCTTCGGGTGCCGTTGGGACGACATTGTTCCATGGCCGGAGATGTACGACTGGCTTGTGTCGTGCGAGGTGGTGAACCTGCCCGTGCCGTTCGATGCTGTGGGTGAAACGAGGATCCAAGAGGAACAGCCTTCGCTGTTCTGAGGTCTTCTTTGAATGAGGATTCAACGATGAAGAAACGTTTTCTATTCAGGCTGGCCGCATTCGCGGCTTTGGCATCGTCATTGATGCTGGCCGTAGCCTATGCGGTCGGAATCTGCAACCAGAGCGCAGTGGCTGCGGTCATTGCCTTCGAACTGGTAGGCATCGTCTGCTACGGATGCTCTCTGAGGAAATGAACGGAGGTCTGCAATGAAAAGGCTTAGACACATAGACATAGGGAAATGCGTGGCGGTCGATGGCTGCCGCTATCGCTGCATAGAGGATACGGA
The DNA here is from genome assembly GCA_934725835.1 of uncultured Odoribacter sp. GTDB lineage: Bacteria > Bacteroidota > Bacteroidia > Bacteroidales > Marinifilaceae > Odoribacter. The sequence continues at coordinate 5,841 of CAKVCR010000055.1, read as the reverse complement.
GGGCTCCGCCTGCTGTGGATGCGACCTCAAGCGTTCGGACGGGTGCTTCGAGCTCAGCTGCGCCAAGGCCAAGAGGAAGGACCACAGGGATGTGGTGTTCAAGAAGGAGGTCGATTGACCATGGAAGGATTCAAGACAAGGACGGCGAACAGGCCGTTCGACTTCAGGAACACGAGGCTCATGGCCGTTCCGCTCAAGGATGGCATGGAGTGCTGCCAGGGCTGCTTCTTCAACGACAGCCACGAGTGCACGGACGAAGGCGTGTTCAAGGAGATAGGCTCCTGCTGCGCACCCAACAGACTCGACCACAAGGACGTGGTCTTCGTAGAAGTGAGGAAGAAGCGATGGGAGATGTGAAGAGGATGAACGACGGCACCCTGCTCCATTCCCTGAAATGGGGCAAGGCCTACATAACGGTCGCCTTGGTCCCTGACAGGAGCGCCTACACGTTCCAGGGAAAGAACCAGGAGGACTTGGTCCTAGGCAAGGCATCGGAGGCTGCGGTGTTCCACATCGACACTCTGGAATTCCTCATGGTGTTCAGAAGAAGCTATGGGGTGCCCATCGTGATCCACGAGTGCTGGCATCTGTTCTTCGGACGCATGGCGGACATAGACGGTTCGGACGACATCCGGTTCAGCGACATCAACAAGGAAGTGTACGCCTACGACTTCGAGGACCTCTACAGCACGGTCTTCGAGGCCCTGAGGAATATGAAGACCAAGGAAAGGGATCTCAGGGGTTGAAACCCATTCATACGAAGAAAGCCAGCCGCAAGGCTGGTTTTCTTTTTGTCCAAGCACCGTTCAACACACGTTGAACACCCCTTCAAAGCTGACACGATAAAGCCCTGAAAAGCACGCTAAGGCACGAAATATTTTGCAAAACTGTTGGATTTTTCTGTCAAAATGTTGGATTTTTTTGCAAAAAAAGTTGGATTGTACAAGAATCCTTCGCTTAAAAGCTTTACTTGGCACCAACAATCAAGAAATCTTTCTTTGGTTAATCAGTCTCCTGAGGATGGCAACGCCTTTTTCAATGGAGTCCTCTTCGTTTTTACCCTTTGCCTCCAGTATTCGTTCTATTGCAGCACTGCAATCAAGGGAATGATAAGGAAAGAAAAGGGTACGCAGCTCCGTGGGCTTTATGATGCGATAGACCTGTTTGCTCGTCCTTCCATAGGTGTAGCACCAATAGCGGTACAAGTACCCCATCCAATACATCTCGTTTTCAGAGAACTTAACCTTGCCGTAATTCGTTTTACCGAACTCTTCCTCAATCTCGGAAATGACAGAAACATTCGAGCTTGCCTCGAACAGGAAGAAACCTTTGTCCATACGTCCTGCAACAGATGAGTTCATGAACCTACGCAAGAATACAGGGGAGCTGCATTCTGTAAGAGTCAAAGATGCAACGAACAAGTTCGCTTGCGCCCTACAAATCTTCAATCCCATTTCATCCATTTCTTTCATTTGAAAATATCCTCGATATAACTACCCTGCCCACGATACTGTCTTCTTGCAATTTTGACCTTATCGTTCCCGATTTTTGATTCTTCTTGTTTCGAGATCAGGTAAAACTGTTTCTCCTTGTCACCAAGCCAGCAATGACGTTTGAATACCAATTGACATATGGCTTTTGGGGTTTTTAGAACATATTGGTTGCCAAGGTTCGTTGCCGATAGGCAATGTTGGCATTGCACGTCTGTGATTTCACCATCAATGAAGTTGTCTATTATTTCAAACATGCGATTGTCAGCTATTGGAGCCACAACGTAGTCCACGTGCTCTATTCTCTTCAGAACCCGTTGAATGATTGGATGCCTTGCATACTCGGCAAGCCTACCCCTAAAATGTGCAATCATCAACATCCAATCGCGATCCACAAAGAACTGAGTTCCTTCAAGGCCGGATTTATCAAACTCTGCAATATACAATGACGATTCAGGATACCCAGAAACAAACATAGCGGATTGCTCTAAACTCTCACCGCAATAAAAACCTTTCCCAAAATCGTTTGTATCCTTTGATTTCTCAATCGAAACCTCTCCTTCAATCACTTTTTTGGAACCATGGAAAAGAACCACTTTGTTTTGTCCAATGCAATCCTCCTTATATAGCTGCTCTTTGATTCTATTGAGTTTAATCCCCTTATCAAATGCAAAATCATATATTCCATTGAGATTCTCCGCTGTTACTTCACTAAAACCAGATTTCCACCTAGAAACAGTTTCGGCTGAAACGCCAATCTGTCTGGCAAAATCCATTGAAGTGATATTCAACAGCTCGCAGATTACTCCAATATCATAAACAACCTCATAATCATTTGTCATGGAAACCTCTTCTCTCGCTTAGAATTTAATCACAAAGTAATACAAAAAGCAAATCTTTTGCATAACTTACTCTTGATATATATCAACTACAAGTTTTCTTAAAGACATTAACACCTACAATCTCCTATTCGAATCAAACATTTTCTTGGACCATCCGTGGCGTGTAGGTCATGCTGGATTCGGATCTTGCTACCATCTATGGTTACGAGACCAAGAACTTCAACCGTCAAGTCAGAAACAACATTGAGAAATTTCCAGAAGCATGATGTTTCGACTGACCAAAGACGAGTTGAATTTCATCTTGAGGTGAAAAAAACCACCTCAAGTTGGGAAGGGTCACGTTATCTTCCGTATGCCTTCACAGAATAATGCATATACATACTTATGACCGTCCTTAAGGGGGAGTTAGCGATTAAGCAGAGTCTGGCGCTCGTCAGAGCGTTCAAATCAATGAGGGATTATATTGCAGACAATGCAATCGTTTTCCAACGCCTTGACCGCATAGAGCTCAAACAGTTTGAGACCGATGAGAATATCAAGCACACCTTCAAGCAGTTGAAGGCTACGAAGCCTGACAAAGCCGTCATATTCTTTAAATGGCAGATGTGGGATGCCACAAGCTGCATTGAAGAGATCATAGGAAAAGCGGAGAAATCAATAAATCTCATTGACGGCTATGTGGACAAGGGAACCCTCGATATGCTTTCCAGAAAGAAAGCCGGAGTTTCCGTTGATATCTACACCTTCAAAAAGAGCTGCAAATTGACTGAGAAAGAAATCAATACTTTCAAGAGCCAGTGCGGGAAGCTTGAAATCAGGTACACGGATGAGTTCCATGACAGGTTCCTGATTCTTGATGACAAAGTTCTTTATCACATTGATGCATCAATCAAGGACATAGGAAAGAAAGCATTTGAAATCAGCATTAACGAAGATGAAAAGCTGTTGAAATCCCTTCTTAAACGACTACAATCGCTCACTTAACAATACAAATTCATTTGTATGTGACACAATGATTAACCGCACCATAACAAAGACCCTTGTCAATGGTTTCATACTAAGCACAATGCAAAACTCATTCTTTGGTAAATGTCATGTTCCTCACAGTGATTGGGATTCTGCCTACTCCTGTAATCTCTAGACTCGTTGGTGTGAGTTCATGAACAAAAAGTGTCGGGGCGGTTTTCGCACTGTGCATATCGCAAATTATCTGTCTGCCGGAAGCTCTGTAATTTCCAGAAAACGTGTACCCATAAATCACCCATGTTGCTGTCTTAGTCTCGTCTTTAAAATCCAGAGCGCATTTTGTTGTGCCGTCAGTCCAAGTCCATGAGCCTTCAAGATGTTTTTCGATTGAATAGTCAGAATCCATGTCAATCACATCTTCTTGGCTAGAGTTGTTTTCTGCTCGATTGGTTGTTTATTGGCTATTTGAATTTGCTTCGGGTTGCGGACTACAGGAAACAAGAACATAAAAGAGAACAATAAAGCAAAAAGCAATTAGATTATTCTTCATGTCGTGAATTATAAGGAGAGTGAATCACACGGTCAATGAATTACTGTACTCTGATTAGTCGAAATACAAGCACAAAAAAGCTTTTTGTAAGATAGGTTTTGTTGTTGGTACACATCAACCATGAGTTCTAATCAAAGATATCACAAACTCTCCATTTCAACTTAAATTAATACATCGTAAAAACAACAAGCTAACATGCTATTCAAATCAAACATTTCCATTGACTATCCACAAAAGGGATTATTCAGTGAAGGTAGTTGGGATGCCAACTTAGGTTGGCCGAAAGACCTAGGTTCACCTGAAACAGGTAAGACACCCGCTTTTGTTCGTTTTTTTCACATGTTTTATACTATAAGTAGTCTAAGACGATGCAAAAACAAGCAAAAGTATACTATCTCAAGACTATACAGCTATGGACTACTCTATAGTTCATACTCAACCTAGAACGGAGCTCACAACTAACCAACCCCTACAACCTCTGCATCCAGCGGCGCCGGTGGAAGACGACCATGGACACTGCGAAGCGGGCGGTCTCTTCAAGGGAGAGGATGAAATAGACGTATGGAATTGGGAGTCTTAGCACGAACGCAGAGAGCAATCCCAAAGGGACGCCTAGGAGCCACGTGCCAAACAGGTCTATGCCCATTACATACTTGGTCTTGCCGCCGCTACGGAGGATTCCACCTCCCAAAATCATGTTAAGGACCTTGAAGGGCGCAACCAACGCATATGCAAAGAGAATCTGACGGGTCAAAAGACGCACAGAGGTATCCACGTTGTATATCTTTACATACAATGGACTTAAAACGACAACCAAAATAGAAAGCGCAACAGAATCAACAGCTCCATAGAGCATAAGGCGTTTGGAAACGGAATAGGCTTCATCGTATGAGCCTGAGCCCAGACGCTTTCCCACAAGGACTCCAGCCGCTTGGGAAAGCCCGCATAAAGCCCCAATCACAATGCCTTGGATTGGATTGGTCAGCGTCATGGCGGCACTGGCATCCGTCCCAATGTTCCCATATATCGCCGCATACACGTTCTCGCCAAGACTCCACATGAACTCGCATACCAACACGGGAAGCAGCATTGCCAAGTACTGGCCTACATTGAATTTACAGACAGATATCTCAGTATCCACCTTCCTGCGGCACAAAACGTTTTTACGAGGCAAAAGAAACATCATTATGATGAAGTTCGCAACTTGGGACACAACCGTTGCAATGGCGGCACCTCTATAGCCCATAGGAGAAATCCCAAATGCACCAAAAATGAGAATGTAGTTCAGGATTGTGTTCAGAACGGCGGCAACGATGCTTGCATACAACGGAAGCCTTGGCCTGCCTGAACACCTGAGATATGTCGAAAGCATGGTTGCACCAGCCATTGGAAGGAACGTCAATGCAATGATTGAAAGATACCCACAGGCGACATCCCTAGTGGATGTGTCCTTGGTATACAGCCCCATAACCTTTGCTGGAAACAGGATACATACAGCCATGAACAGAGCTGCGACAACAACGGCTAAAAGAAGATTCACATAGAAGCTACGCCGTACCTCTCCTTCGTTCTTCTGTCCTATGTATTGTGATATCATTATCCCAGCGACAGCACCTACGGCGGCAACGACCACCGAGAAAATGGAAGAGAACTTTCCAGCAAGACCTACGCCGGCGATGCTTACGCTGCCAAGCTGACCTATCATGATCTGATCAACGATGCTAAAAGACGACTGCAGCATGGATTGCAATGCTACAGGCACGGTAAGAGCCGCAACCTCCTTCAGAAAACCGTCCGAGCGAACCACATTCATATCCACATTCCAAGCTCAAAGCAATCGGTCTATGGTCTGGTGCATTGCAGCCATGTTGGCGTCCATGTCGCGGGCAAGGGCAATGAGGTTGCGGGCGCGATCCAGGTTCTGCGTGGGGTATTTGGCCTTGAAGTAGAGGTCGCCGGTGAGGAAATCGTCCACGTAGCGGGTGGCGAGCTC
>CAKVCR010000054.1 GCA_934725835.1 uncultured Odoribacter sp. | reverse complement strand
AGCCAATACTCAACGATTAGTTTTACAGAAGCTCTATTAATGGCAGCCGTCATGTCATCAACTGATTCTGCATCAGTATTTTCCATTTTACGAAGCAAACGTCAAGGCTTGAAAGAACAGTTGCGTCCGATGTTGGAATTAGAAAGCGGAAGTAATGACCCTATGGCATATATGCTGACTTTGCTGTTAATACAAATTATTCAGGCTCCGGCAGGAGAAGTAAGTTTGGAATACTCTTTCATGATGTTTCTGATACAAATGAGCGTTGGTGCTATTGCCGGTTTTCTATTAGGTAAAGTGGCAGTATGGGTTATGAATCGTTTGAATGTAGATAACACCTCACTGTATCCTATTCTATTATTGGCATTTGTATTCTTTATTTTTTCCATGACTGAATTAGTAAAAGGGAATGGTTATTTGGCTGTATATATTGCCGGATTAGTTGTCGGCAATCACAAAGTGCAACATAAAAAAAGTGTCACTACGTTTTTTGACGGTTTCACATGGTTGTTTCAAATTGTAATGTTCCTCACACTGGGGTTACTTGTAAATCCTCATGAACTATTGCCTGTTGCAGGATTAGGTCTGCTAGTCAGTATATTTATGGTCATGTTTTCCCGGCCTATCAGTGTTTTTCTTTGCCTTGCTCCTTTCAGAAAAATGAGTCGTAAAGCCAAATTATACGTTTCATGGGTCGGTCTGCGCGGAGCAGTTCCCATTATTTTTGCGACCTATCCTTTAATTGCACATATAGAATATGCATCTCTGATTTTCAATGTTGTATTCTTTATCACCATTGTGTCACTGCTTACGCAAGGTACAACCGTCAGTTTCATGGCTCGTGCTCTCGGTTTAGCTGAAAAAGAAGCCAAACAGGGCAATGACTTTGGCATGGAACTTCCAGAAGAAATAAAATCAACTATGTCAGAAATAGAGGTATCCAGCAATCTGCTCGTCAACGGCAATCACCTCATGGATTTAACACTTCCAGATAATACGTTGGTTGTAATGGTAAAACGCAACAATCATTTCTTTGTCCCTCGAGGACGAACCAAATTGGACATTGGAGATAAATTATTGGTTATTACAGATAATGACAAAGAACTAGAAAATACTTATAAAGAACTAGGAATCAACGACTATATGTTTCAAAAGAACCAATGAGATTAATTTATATTATTGGATTATTATTCCTGCTGACTCTTTTTTCTTCATGTAGCAGTAGCAAACGCTTGGCACAAGAAGCCATACAGCGAGAACAGTTGTCCAAACAATTAGGATTCAAACTAAATAAAAAAGATAATATACAACTATACGCTGCTGCTTCCCATTGGTTAGGAGTCCCTTACAAAAATGGAGGAGCATCGCTAAGAGGCACTGATTGCTCTGGGTTGGTCGGATGTCTTTATCAAGAGGTATACCATAGAAATCTTTCACGTTCTGCAGATGACATCGCTAAAAACGACTGTCATCGTATAAGCAAAAGCAGACTCAAGGCAGGAGACCTTGTTTTTTTCAACACCACAACCAAGAAGCGTAGAAAAATAAACCATGTGGGTCTCTTCCTAAAAAATGGATATTTCATCCACGCTTCCACATCAAAAGGTGTCATTATCAGCAACCTTGAAGAAGATTACTATAGAAAAGCGTGGAAATATGGCGGTAAAATAAACAAATAATCTATTAATGCTTTTCAATCCTTATTTGATAGTCTGACGAAAAATGTACAATATAAAATCCCTGATTTTCCAAAGCAACACCACTAGGCATTTTGCCAAACTTGAACAATGAAAAATCCCCCTCCTGAGTCTGACTGTTTATAGCATGCAAAGCGTTGTATTTATGTGTATTTGACAAATCAATAAAATACATTCCCATATCAAAAGCCTTATAAACCAAAGTAGACGGCTCCGAATAGAAATACTTACGGTATTTCTCCGCTAATTCTTTCGCCGCATTTGAAGTATAATCAACATGGCTATAAGTAAATAATTTTGTATTCAATTTATAGAAATTCTCAAAATCTATCGATGAAAATTGTTGCCACTCCGGTAATCCAATTACAGAAAGCTGATAATTCCCGGCAAAAGCAGTCAGAACCGGTAATATTTTACTAACATCCGCCTCTTTACTTGTCGGAATAACAATTATATTCTCTTGATTAGGAACCAACATAGATTTAAGCGAATCTAAAGTTATTCTTTCCAAATTCCAGGTAAAAGAACGCATGCCTGCGACCGTTGCAAACTGTTCCTTTAAAGTTTGCCGTTCTGCAGCATCTGCACCTTCACTATACGTACGAATATGAATAATATTAGCACTACCACTCTTATCGTTCAACCACTCAGTCATGTTAGTTACCAAACTGGCAAAAGAAGGATTAACTTGTACTACATTTGGGTAGATGCTCAAATTATCTCCTCGGGAAGACAAGGGGTACACTATAGGAATATTTTTATATTCCAAATTATCAGCCAACATTTTAGCAACGGGTGAATACACAGGACCAATTATCAAATCAGGAACTAAGCGATTAAGTTCATCTGCCAAGAATTGCATTTTAGCGGGATTCTTCTCTGAATCAAAAACGTGCAAATGAACCTGACGTCCCATTTTTTTCAAGCTATCAACCGCAAGTAATATGCCCTCATAGAAATTCAGAAACTGTTCTGCACGTGCTGTAATCTTTACTGCTTGAGATTCAGGTAATGAATCTCTATAAGTAGGGTACTCTTTCGCATGTAATGGCAATACTAGTGCTACTTTTACGAATGAATTCCCATGAGTAATATCTACTGTATCCTGACTAGCGAATTCTTTTACAGTATTGGATTCTACCTCCATAGTTGGTTTCAAAACAGAGGATTCATCTTCCACTTTTGCTGTATTCAATTTCGCTTCAACCTGACTTTCTGACCGCTGTGATTCTTTTTTCTGCATTTCAACAGAAATCTTTGAACGGTCCATTTCATTCAACGGGATTCTGACTATAGCACCCACCGCCAAAGGACGGTAAGTTGAATAATCTCCATTATGCTTTATTAATTTTTTAGGCTTCATTCCATAGTATCTAGCAATAGAATAAATCGTTTCTCCTTTTGCCACTTTGTGATAATAATATTTATCATCCTGCTGTACAAAAGAATCCACATAAGGAACTTTCAGCACCTCGTAAAGGCTCAATTTATCCTCCTTCTTATCATTCAATTTTTTCAGTTCCTCCACTGATACATTATATGCCTTACAAATAGAATATAGTGTTTGCCCTGGTAACACCGTATGCAAATAGTAGCTTTCTCCCCTTATAACAACAATTTCTGTTGACTTCTGAATTTTCACCTCTTGGGCACATATTTCCAAAAACAAACAAGAAAGGAAAACAAACAATGAAAGTCTGAACATATACATTCTTATTAAATCAATATCATTTAGAACCTTTAAGTGGCAAATTTAGGAATAAAGTCATAGATAATTAAAAAAACTGAGCTATTTTTGCATCATTATTATGATATCTATGAAAAAACTACCTGCAATATTCAAATTCTTTTTGCTCAATCTGCTTATCGCATTAGTGCTTATTTGCGGAATCAGTGCTTATGTTTTATACTGGCTAGATGATTACACTGAACATGGCACCTTTATTACTGTTCCTTCCCTTCAAAATTTCACCCCTGAGGAAGCCCAAACAATCACTACACAAATGGGATTAAGAATACAAGTAATCGACTCATTATACGATGATAATGCAGAACCCGGTACAATTGTTGAACAATACCCTACTCCCGGTTCGTTTGTCAAAGAAGGTCGTATGCTTCATTTGACTATCAATGCCCGCAATCCGGAAAAAGTTATATTTCCCAATCTGAAAAATGCCGCATACAGACAAACCTTGCAAACCTTGGAAGCAAGAGGATTTCAAATTGGTAGAATAGAATATATGCCTTCTGAATTCCGAAATTTAGTACTTGCATTAAAACATAATGGTGTTGATGTACTTCCAAATGAATTGCTCGCCAAAGGTGCAACTATAGACATTGTCTTAGGAGATGGAAACAGTAATACAACAATAGCAGTACCGTTTATATTGGGTAAGAAATTAAAGGATGCCATTAACCTTACAAGAAAATCCTATTTGAATATAGGAGAAATTATTCCTGATGGAAGCATAACAACGGAAAATCGTATCAATGCCATTGTTTATCAACAGAATCCAGACACTGAATTTCCCGTAGAGCAAGGTAGTTCCATCGATTTATATATTACAACTGACAAAGAAAAAATAACTGCTTTGGACACCATTCTTATAAAGAAATAGCATGATAGAGGAGATTGAAGAACTACTGGATGAAGAAGATGTACCAACATCTGAATTATATGAACATCATCGCATAGAAGCTGACAGCGGTCAAAATTTATTACGTGTTGACAAATTTCTCATGACACGACTACCTAATGCTACTCGTACTAAGATACAGGAAGCTGCGGATGCTGGGAACATTCGTGTCAACGACAAACCCGTAAAATCGAGCTACAAAGTCAAGCCTAAAGACATAGTGACTGTTGTTATGTCTTACCCTCGCAGAGAAATTGAAATAATACCTGAGAACATTCCTCTGAATATCGTATATGAAGATGATGATCTCATGGTGGTAAACAAACCTGCAGGAATGGTCGTTCACCCCTCCTATGGGCACTATAAAGGCACATTGGTAAATGCCTTAGCCTGGCATCTAAAAGACAACCCCCTTTTCAAGGAAAACGATCCCCGACCGGGATTGGTTCATCGCATAGATAAGGATACATCCGGACTTTTAGTCATAGCCAAAACAGAAAAGGCCAAAAATCATTTGGCGTCACAGTTTTTTCACAAAACCTCAGATCGCAAATATATTGCAGTATGTTGGGGTAATCTGGATACAGAAACAGGTACAATTATCGGACACATCGGGCGTAATCTGACAAACCGCAAAGTGATGGCATGTTTTCCGGATGGTAGCCATGGTAAACATGCAGTTACACACTATCGTGTATTGGAACGCCTAGGCTATGTAAACGTAGTGGAATGCATACTCGAAACTGGACGTACACACCAAATACGCGCACATTTCAAATACATCAAACACCCTCTATTTAATGACAAAGAATATGGAGGCAACGAAATACTTAAAGGAACGACATTTGCAAAATATAAGCAATTTGTAAACAATTGCTTTGAAACATGTCCACGACAAGCATTACACGCTAAGACTCTCGGTTTTGAGCATCCGACTACCGGCAAACGAATGTCCTTCGATTCTGAAATACCACAAGATATGCAACAGCTCATAGAAAAGTGGCGCATATACGTACAAAATAGAGACGGATGCCTTTAAGACATCCGTTCCTTATAATCTTTATAGCCGAATTTTTTTACTAAACGAAAGCCTTTTTCAGGATTCCATATACCAATGGAAGGATGTGTAACTCCATTAAACATTGTTGTTTTCACCATGGTATAATGAATCATATCCCGAAATACTATTTTATCACCTACTTGAGGTTCACGGTCTTCATCAAATGCCCAATCTCCATAAAAATCACCGGCCAAACAGCTATTCCCTCCCATTTTCCATACCTTTTCACCATCTTCTGGATCGTGAGCTCCGAGAATTGTAGGCTTATACGGCATCTCCAAGCAATCCGGCATATGACAAGCAAACGATACATTTAGCATCAAAGTATTTACACCGCCATTGAACACCTTATCCTCCACGGTTGATACCAAACATCCAGTATCCCATGTAAAAGCACTTCCAGGCTCCAATATAACTCGCAAATGCGGATAACGAGCCTTAAAGTCACACAATATTGCAATCAACTCGTCTTCATCATAATCTTTGTGAGTCATCAAGTGCCCTCCACCCATATTCAGCCATTTCAACTTATGGAAAAAATGTCCAAAACGTTTTTCAACGGCAGTCAATGTCCCACGCAAATCGGCAGGACGCGATTCACACAAAGAATGAAAATGCAATCCATCAACTCCATCAGGCCACTCTGAAATAGGACTTGCCGGATTGTACAAATCTGTTTCAACCGTAGAAAATTCCGGATTAACACGCAAGCCACAAGAGACCCCTGCTTGATGAGCTCGCTCTCCAAAACGTTTATACTGTCCCAGAGAATTGAATGTAATATGACTACTATAACTCAGTATTTCATCAATCTCATTTTCAGAATAAACAGGAGCATACGTATGTGCCGACTTACCATATTCTTCAAAAACGAGATGAGCCTCTGCCAGCGAACTAGCAGTGGCTCCATCAGAATGCTTTCTGAGTTCCGGGAAAATACTCCACATAGCATTTGCTTTCAACGCAACAATCACCTCAACACCCGTAGCCCTTCTCACTTTATCAATCACCCTCATATTTTCCTCCAGCAATGTTTCGTGCAAGACATAACAAGGAGAAGGCACAGTGGACAAATCCCAACTCTTCAGAACAATATCTTTATCTATCATACCTCCAGGTCGATATCAAATTTCTCAACCCAAGGCAATCCCTGTTCTCCCAATTCTGCCAAGAACGGATCCGGATCAAACTGTTCTACATTATATACGCCTGCACCTTTCCACAAACCGCGTGCGAACATAGCAGCACCCAATGCGGCAGGGACTCCGGTAGTATAGCTGACAGCCTGTGTACCTGTCTCTTTGTAAGCAGCTTCATGGTCGCAATTATTATAAATATAATAAGTACGTTCCTTACCATCTTTTATACCGCGAATACGGCAACCGATAGACGTTTCTCCATGATAATTTTCGCCCAATGATTTCGGGTCGGGCAATACAGCCTTCAAGAACTGCAAAGGCACAATCTTAGTTCCATTGTATTCCACCTCGTCAATACGAGCCATACCGATATTCTGAATAACCCGCAAGTGAGTCAGATACTCCTGGCCGAATGTCATCCAGAAACGTGCACGCTTGATAGTCGGATAATTCTTAACCAAAGACTCCAACTCTTCATGGTACAACAAATATGAATCTCGTTCCCCGATATTAGGATAGGTCAAACTTTTATGTATTTCCAACGGACCGGTTTTCACCCACTGACCATTTTCCCAATAACGTCCATTCTGTGTAATTTCACGGATATTAATTTCAGGATTAAAGTTAGTTGCAAATGCCATTCCATGATTACCGGCATTACAATCAACAATATCCAAATAATGTATTTCATCAAAATAATGCTTAGCGGCATAAGCGGTGAAAATAGCAGATACACCCGGGTCAAATCCACAACCCAAGATAGCAGTCAAACCTTTTTCTTTGAAACGGTCTTGGTAAGCCCACTGCCAGCTATATTCAAAATGTGCCTCATCTTTCGGCTCATAGTTCGCCGTATCCAGATAATTCACGCCACATTCCAAACATGCATCCATGATAGTTAAATCCTGATAAGGCAACGCCACATTAATCACGATATCCGGTTTAAAAGAGCGCATCAATTCACACAACTCCTGAACACTATCTGCATCCACTCGAGCCGTCTGAATCCGGTTTCCACCAACCGCAGCTGCAATCTCATCGCATTTCGCCTTCGTGCGGCTAGCCATCATAATATCGGTAAATACCTTATTTTTCGCAACTTTATGCGCAACAACGGTACCTACTCCACCGGCACCGATAATTAAAACTCGACACATTACATTTCGTTTTTAAAGTTATTACTCTGCCAACAAAGGTAAGAATAATTTAGAAACTTACCTCATAATCTGACCGCTAATCAGCAAAAGCGACAACTCAGAAATCTTTGTATCGTATAATGCTGAAACTTCCCTGTCCACAGCATCTATATAACTGCGTTGAAACTCACGAAATTCTATTCCGGCCAAAGAACCTAATTTATACTTTTCCATCGCAGCATCCAAATTTTCAAAAGCAATACGAGCATTGTCTTTCTCAAAATTCACCAACAGCAAATTGTTAGTATAAGTATTAAACAATTGCGCTAAATCCGACCTTACCTGCAATTCTGCCTCCTGGTATGTTAACTCAGAATTCTCCATATCCAATCTGGCATTTTGAATTTTTCTTCGATTCTCCAAGCGATTAAATACATTCATACTAAGAGAGAAACCCCAATAAGGTCCATTCGAACGATTCAAGGTTACCACCTTGGCTGGTGACTTTGTCTGGCTGAAATTATAACCTCCCTGGAAATTCAATTTAGGGAACAATGCCGCACGAGCAAGTTTCACATCCAATTTAGAGACCTTACAATCCTTTCTGCCAATCTGCAAAGTCGTATTATATTCCAAGACATTTTGCTCCAACTCTTTAAATTCCAACGGCATTCTTAACACTATTGAATCTTTCACATATTGATATCTGTGCAAATCAGCATTCATCACCGTATTGAGTGTGATATAAGCACTTTTCAACGCCCGACGCTCCTGCATATAGGTAGAACTGTCGGCATTCAAGTCCAATTTTGCCTGCAAGGCTTCCAGACCGGACAATGAGCCCAATACATATTTATCATAAGCTTCCTTATAACGCAACATTGACAAATCCAGAGAATGTCTCGCCGCATCCACCTTGTTTTGCCGTCGAACCACCTCATAATAACATGAGGCGACCTCAACAATCAAATTTTCTATCGCAGCCTTCGTATTCAATTCCCCTATCGCCATCAACTCCTCATATCGATCATGTGTCACAAACATCTCCAAGCCATCGAATAATGTCCAATTTAAAGCAACTCCTGCGGACAGGCTGTTGGAGCGAAGCCAATCCTGTTTATTGGTTACACCATTAGATTCCGTTCTGCTATTTGAAATCGACTGGTCCTGCGCCGCCTGTAATGCCACCTTCGGCAAAAACGGACCTGCCGTTACATTATTCTTGGCTTGCATTTCCTTGTTTCGGATAATCTGTATCGAATAATTGGCTCTCAATGCCTGTTGTATACAACTATCCAACGTCATAAGCGTCTCTCCGGCATGCTTCTGAGCATCACAAACATTCACTAATCCCAACAACAGACAAACCAACATCCCTAAACCTGCATATATAAAATTCTTCCTTTCCATAACTAAATAAAGTTGATTCATTTACCATTGCTGCCTACTCTTTGTGGATATCTTCGCGCACAACAATCTTCAATTCTTTTGACAGATATGAATAAATCGCCGGAATCACAAACAGAGACAGGAAAGTTGCACAAACCATTCCTCCCACCACGGCAACACCCATGGCAACACGGCTTTCAGCTCCGGCGCCAGTAGCCATTGCCATCGGTAAAATGCCTAAAACCGTAGACAAACTTGTCATCAATATAGGCCGGAAACGAGCCACTGCCGAATTCTTCACTGCCATCAAAAGCGGTTCTCCCATCGCCTTGCGTTGGTTTGCAAATTCCACAATCAAAATACCATTCTTTGACACCAAACCTATCAGCATTATTATACCGATTTGGCTAAAAATATTCATCGTCTGTCCGTACCACCACAAAGCCACCATAGCACCAATTAAAGCCAAAGGCACTGTCAGCATAATAATCAACGGATCTCTAAAGCTTTCAAATTGGGCAGCCAATACCAAATAAATAAATACCAGCGCCAACAAGAAAGCAAACAGCAGACTGGAAGAACTCTCCACAAAATCCTTTGAACTACCGGAAAGCGTTGTTTTGAAATTATCATCCAACACCTCTGCCGCAATACGGTCCATCTCCGCCAATCCCTGCGAAATCGTCTGTCGCTTAGACAATCCGGCCGAAACCGTAGCAGCAACAAAGCGGTCATAACGATACAGCTGCGGAGGCATCGAACTCTCACTGGTAGTCACCAAATTATCCAACGCTATCAATTCTCCCTTGTTATTTCGCACATAAATATTCTGCAAATCGGATGGCTTATTACGGTAAGCTTTATCAATCTCGCTCAAAATCTGATATTGTTTACCATTCAAAATAAAATATCCCACACGCTGTTCGCTCATCGTAAGCTGTAAAGTCTGAGCTACATTCCTCATTGTAACGCCCAATACGGCAGCTTTATCCCTATCAATATTAATTGTCAACTCCGGTTTGGTAAACTTCAGATTCACATCTGCCACAGAAAACACCGGACTCTTGTTAACCTCATCCATAAAACGGGGCAATACACGCTTCAAATCATCCAAGTTCTTAGCCTGAATCACATATTCCACCGGCAATCCGCCACGTCTGCCACCAAACGTCTGCTGCTGAGATACCATTGTCCTGGCCCCTGTAAAATCACGGACTTTCAAAGACAATTCGTCGGCAATTTCCTGTTGCGTTCTATCTCGATTTTCCGGAGCCTGCAACCACAAATTCACATTGGCACGATTCGTATTACCGCCACCTATCATCTGTATAATCTTGTCCTGCTCCGGTACTTCCTTTTCTATAAATGCACCCAATTCATCGGCATATCGCATCATGTAATCAAAAGTCGCACCTTCCGGAGCTGTCGAATTAATGCGGATATTCGAGCGGTCTTCCAAAGGAGCCATCTCAGAAGGAAGAGTTGTCCACAACAGCCAGATTACGATTCCTGCTCCCACCAACACAATAGGTGCCAGCCATCTCACTCGCATAAAAGCATCCAATGCCCGACGATATCCGTTAATCAGCTTTTCAAACCAAGGTTCAGTTATGCGATAAAACCAATTATTCGTTACATTGCGGGTCAATAACTTGGTAGAAATCATCGGAGTAAAAGTCAAGGCAACAAAAGATGAAATCACAACCGCTCCTGCAATCACGACACTAAACTCTCGGAATAGACGTCCGGTGGTTCCCTGTAAAAACACAATCGGGACAAACACCGCTACCAAAGCCACCGTTGTCGCAATTACAGCAAAGAATATCTCGTTCGAACCTTTATGTCCGGCCTCCAGAGGCGACATCCCCTGTTCTATCTTCGAATAGACATTCTCCATCACGACAATCGCATCGTCTACCACCAGACCGATTGCCAATACGATTGCCAACAACGTCAAAATATTAATAGAGAAATCTGCCAGATACATTACAAAGAATGCTCCCACCAACGATATTGGGATAGCCAATACCGGAATCAACGTAGTCCGCCAATTTCGAAGGAAAAGGAAAATAATCAGCACCACCAAAACAAAAGCCTCAATAATCGTATCCTTCACCTCATTGATAGAATTTCGGATAAACACTGTGTTGTCAAAAGCGATTCCTGCCTCCACATCATCCGGTAAATCCTTCTGCATCTCTTCCATCACCTTATAAGCTCGGTCTACGATGTCAATATAATTAGCTCCCGGCTGCGGGACAATTACACAAGCCACCATCGGCACTCCGTTTCGTTTCATAATGGAACGAGCATTTTCAGCATCGACTTCCGCAACACCCAAATCCCTGAAACGGACCACTTTATCGCCATCCTCCAAAACCACCAGATTATTAAAATCCTCCACTGTCATCAAGCGTCCCAATGTGCGGATTGTCAATTCCGTATTATCACCTTCAATACGTCCGGACGGCAACTCCACATTTTCTCGCGACACGGCATCCCTTACATCCATCGGGGTTACGCCATAAGCAGCCAATAATGACGGGTCCATACGCAGACGTACCGAATAACGTTTTTCGCCCCAAATAGTCACACTGCTCACCCCGGCTATCGTCTGCAACCGTTCTTTATAATATTGCTCGGCATACATGCTCAAATCAATCAATGAACGCTTATTGCTACGCAACGAAACGCCAAAAATCGGCTGAGCATCCGCATCAGCCTTACTGACGGTCGGGGAATCAATACCTTCCGGTAACCTCCACATAGCTCCCGACACTTTATCACGCACATCATTGGCTGCCGTCTCCAAATCCACTTCCAGCTCAAACTCCACCGTAATATAGCTGCGTCCATCCCGGCTCTGACTTGTCAACGAACGAATACCCGGAATACCATTAATCGCCGCCTCCAAAGGCTCTGTCACCTGCGTTTCCATCACATCGGCATTTGCCCCCGGAAAACTGGTATACACTGAAATAATGGGCAAATCCACACTAGGATAATCACGGACTCCTAAAAACACAAGACCGATACATCCCAACAACATCAGGATAATATTCATTACCGTTGCAAACACCGGTCTTTTTATACAAGTTGATGATAAACTCATTTGTCAGTCGTATATTTATTGATACATAGACACTCTTAACGTTTCAACGTCACCGCCACCGTCATTCCCTCTCTCAGCTGCATAAGTCCTCCCGTCAGTATTGTATCGCCGACAACAATTCCGGAAACAACCTCCACATTTCTCTCATCCCGATTTTCTGTCTCTACAGGCACACTCGCCGCTTTTCCATTCCTCAACACCCACAGGCGTTTCCCGTTCATCTCCGGCACAACGGCTTCTGTCGGCACTGCAATAAACTCACTCTTACCGCCCAACACCCGATTGCCTTTGGCAAACATACCCGGCATCAATTCTCGATGGACATTCTGGAAACGGGCACGCAAAAGAATCATACG
>CAKVCR010000053.1 GCA_934725835.1 uncultured Odoribacter sp. | reverse complement strand
CTGCTACTGGAAAGATATAAAAGGTTAATTCGATGACTAATTTCGAGGAAATCAAAAGGAAAATAGCCACTATGAATGCCGACGAACTGATAGAGTTTTGCGGCGGTGATACTTGCGAGAACGTGCTATGCAAATTTGTGAGAGATGGAGATTGCTGCAAGAATAGTTATAACGTAAGCTATGATTGCGGAAGCTGTATTAAGAGATTCTTACAAGCAGAGCAGTCTAACATCATCCCTTAGAGGATGACATGCCGGAGTGGTGGAATTGGTATACACGGCGGCCTCAAGTACCGCTGCTTTACGCACTGTGGGTTCGAGTCCCATCTCCGGTACCACTTTTATTGGAGGAAATATGGAATGTTATTTTTTTCTGACGCTATCACTCTTGTCTGTCGTTGGCTGTATTGCCCTTGGTTATACAGTGGAATTCTTTTCGTTTTTGTTTGAATACGGAAAGAAAGATTCGGTGAGATTGTCATTTAATCAATTTATAGCCTTTTACAAATCTGCTCCAGATAAATGGGAATTGAAAGATGACTATGTAGAATATATCAAGAATCGTAGCAAGGTAATATTTTGTGGAGTCGTTACCGAGAGAGGACTCGAATTTGATGGAGTGGAGGCAGTGCTCTTTCGCAGCTACCATAGCCTTTTGAAGTACAGAAGATGGAAAGACAAACTAGAAAAGGCACAGGAAGAACGCAAGAGAAATCAGAAAACATTGGCGCTTAGTAAATGCTGGTCTGAGGATATAAACGATGCTCATGCGAAAGCAATGAGAGACGTGCAGAGCATGTTTGAGGCCAACCTTGCGGCATCTAAGCAGCAGGAGCGTGCGCTGGAAGTTCTTTTGCAGGAATTGCGACAATAGCAGATGGAGGATTTTGGATGACGGAGAAGTTTGTACCCTTTGAGAAGTTATCTAAGAAAAAGCAGCGAGAACTCAACAAACAACAGCGCACAACCTGGGGCAGCCTAGACCCGACAACACGAAAACCGGAGAATAGCAAAGCCTATAATAGAAACAAACGAAGGGAGATGGATCGGCGTGAGGTCATTTGAAAAACTGTATGAGCTGCAGAAGCTCAGCGGTATTAAAGAGAAAAAGAAATTCATCCGGGAGAACGCAGCGGACGAAGATTTTAAGACGCTTCTGTTCTATGCGTTGAATCCCATGCTTACATATAATATTTCGGAAGAACGCCTGCGAAAAGAAATCGGAAAGCTCGAATCCATGGGAGAGAAAACCCGGGAATATGTGGAGTATCCATTCGCCAATATCGTAGAGTGTCTGGATTATTTGTCTGGTCTCCGCGGGATGGACGATTCAACGGTACGTCATACGGCTATGTTCCTGTCGGGAGCCTATGAAGAGTCCGCGAGAGATTTGTATGTGCAGATCATTGCCAAGACATTGCGGCTTGGTGTTACCGCAAAAACTGTAAACGAGGTCATTCCAAATATGCTTCCGGAGTGGGAAGTCCAGCAGAGCTATCCAATTGAAAAGTACCCCGTTGAAAACGGAACAGAGTTCTGGCTAACGCAGAAGCTCAACGGTGTAAGGGCAACGTTTCTGGATGGGCAGCTGATTGCTAGAAGTGGGAATCCCTATACAGGGTTGCGCCATATTACGGACAAGTTGACAGAAATCTTTGGACACAATTTCGTCTTTGATGGAGAATTGACCTTAAAAGACAAGGGAAGTCTGAGCGATAACGAGGCGTTCCGTACCGCAACGGGCATTCTGAACTCCGATAGTGACGATAAAACGGCAGTTTCATATACGGTATTTGACGTGATTCCGAGAGATGAGTTCGTCAACGGCAAACAGAGCACGAATTATGCAAGCCGTCGTGCCATTCTTGACGGTATGGCAGAGCGGCTTGACTGCGATTTTGTAAAAATTCTGCCGGTTTTATATCACGGTAGTGACACCTCGATAATCGACAGCTTCTTAGACCAGATGATTCGTGAGGATAAGGAGGGGTTGATCCTCAATACAAATGTTCCATACCGAAGAACTCGTCACAAAGGAATCCTGAAAATCAAACGATTCTATACTATGGACCTTCCAATCATCCGTGTGGAGGAGGGAAGCGGGCGGCTTTCCGGTACGCTTGGTGCGTTCGTCCTTGACTTCAAAGGAAACGAAGTGAAGGTAGGAACCGGGTTCACAGATTCACAGCGCTCAGAATTCTGGGGGAAACGAGAGCAGCTGTTAGGCACATTGTGCGAGGTGAAGTACAAGGAAATTTCCCAGGATAAGTCCACCGGAGCGGAGAGCTTGCAGTTCCCTGTGTTTGTAACGCTTCGGACGGATAAAACAGAAGTGAGCTATTGTTAAGGAGAAACATATGTTTATTGTTCTTTATTCAATTCTTGCAGCAACATCAGCAAGCTGGGCTTATTGGGACAGGCTCAATGATAGGTGCGCAGACCATGTTTTTGATGGACTCTACGCTATTGGTATTGGCGTATTTTTCCCGGTAACAATTCCGTTTGCGGTTCCATTTTCTTACTTACGGAAGATGAAAGAAAAGAGGGATAAAAAATGAGAGTTCTTTTACTTCTGAGAGGTTCTCCCGGCTGCGGGAAGACGACATGGATTCAGCAGAACGGTCTGTCAGACTATGCAGTTTCCGCTGACGACATCCGAATGATGTGTACGGCTCCTGCAATGTTCCCGGATGGCTCTGTAAAGATTGCTATGGACAGCGATAAGTTTGTCTGGGATATGCTTTTCAAGGTCGTGGAAAACAGAATGCGTCGTGGCGACTTTACGGTGATTGACGCGACCAATTCCAAGACGGCGGAGATGAACCGTTACAAGAAACTGTGCCAGGATTACAGATACCGAATCTACTGCGTGGATTTTACGTCTGTTCCAATTGAGGTTGCGAAGCGACAGAATGCGCAGCGTCCGTCCTACAAGGTAGTCCCGGAGGCAGCAATTGATAAGATGTATTCCCGGTTTGAAACGCAGAAAATCCCTGCCGGGGTTACAGTCCTTCAGCCGGATGAACTGAATAAGGTGTGGCGGCGAAAGCTGGATATGTCCGGATACAAAAAAATCCATGTCATTGGAGATGTACATGGATGTTATACAGCGCTGCATTCCTATTTTGAAGCGTGCAGCGGAATCAAGGACGATGAGTTCTACCTATTCTGCGGCGACTATCTGGATCGTGGGATTGAGAATGCGGAAGTGTTGAACTTCCTGCTCAGCATTTATAACCGTACCAACGTGGAATTCCTGGAAGGAAATCATGAGCGGTGGATCTGGAATTGGGCAAACGGAGAAACAACACGTTCCAAAGAATTCGAGTTGTTCACCAGGCGGCAGCTGGAGGACTCCGGTATCGACAAGAAGGAATGTCGGAAATTCTACCGGAAAATTGGACAGTGCGCTTGGTTTGACTATGCCGGGAAAGAATTCTTTGTATGCCACGGTGGTATCAGTAAGCTGCCGGAGAATCTGACTTTGGTTGGTACGGAACAGATGATTAAGGGCGTTGGCTCCTACAATGATTTTGAGACGGTATCCGATACCTTCGCAAAGGAATCTCCAGAGAACTGCATCATGATTCACGGGCATAGGAACACGAAAGACCTGCCGATCCGTGTGAATGATAAGGTTCGGAATCTGGAAGGTCAGGTTGAGTTCGGTGGATGTCTTCGTGTTGCTCAGTTCTCTCTGGATGGTACGGAGCAGGATTTTGAAATCCGTAATACCGTGTTCCGGGAACGCCAGCATGATGGCGAGAACCAGGAGGAAGCGAAGACCGTTGCGGATCTTGTTCTTCAAATGCGTGGCAACAAATACATCTATGAGAACCGCTTCGGGAATATATCTTCTTTCAATTTTACGCCCAGTGCGTTCTTTGAAAAGGCGTGGAATGCTCAGACGATGAAAGCCCGTGGCCTGTATATCAACCTGGACACCCAGCGAATTGTAGCGAGAGCTTATGATAAGTTCTTCAATATCAACGAGCGGGAAGAAACCAAGTTCGATACGCTCCAGAGGAACCTCACGTTCCCTGTAACTGCCTATGTAAAAGAGAATGGATTCCTGGGAATCGTTTCTTACAATGCGGAAACGGACGACCTGTTTGTAACTACAAAGTCCAACCCGGATGGTGAGTATGCGCAGTATCTGAGGGCGATGCTTCACCAGAAGTTGAGCACTGAAACGCTTTGCGAAATCAAAGACTATGCAAAGGAGCATGATGTGTCCTTCGTATTTGAGTGCGTAGATATGAAGAACGATCCGCACGTCATTGACTACCCTGATGACGAGCTGGTACTGCTCGATATCGTATCCAACAGCCTCCAATTTGAGAAGAAGAACTACGAAGAGCTTTGTGCTATTGCGGATAAGCTTGGAATCCACCACAAGGAATTGGCATTCCGGCTAAACACCTGGCAGGAATTCTATGACTGGTATTACCGTGTTACGGCTGATGATTATACCTACAATGACAGGCTGATCGAAGGCTTTGTCATTGAGGACTCCGAAGGGAGAATGGTCAAGCTGAAGCTGGCCTACTATAAGTTCTGGAAGTTCATGCGCTCCATTGCGGCTGAGGTATTCAAGAAGGGGTATTCCACCCGCACCTCTGCACTGACAACGGATATCGCCAACAAGTTCTATGGTTGGTGTCGTAAGAAGTACCAGCTCTATAAGGACGATGGACTGGAATACGATGGTCCGAAAGACATTTGCAATCTGCGAAGAGAGTTCTGCATGACATTTGATGAATAATCAGGAGGAAATAAGATGAATTTGAAAGAAGCTTTCCGCTATCAGAATTTCCTGGACAGGATGATGGCATTTGTAAAGGACAGCATTTCCACGAAGGATCACGCCTTGAAAACTACTGAAACGCACTTCTGTTCTTTGGCGAATCCGGATGCCAAGGACAGAGTGGAAGAAGTGGATAAGGGCGAGTTCCACAAGAATGATGATGTCATTCGGCTTGGGCTGAAGCTGATCGAGGAGAAGAATGCACTTTCTTATGCGATTACGCAGGCAAAGCTTTCTTCCGGCGTGAACATCGATGCGGAAATCGAAACGAACAAGTTCCGTCAGCAGATGGTTGCCGGCCTCAAGTATATGCTTGGATTTAAGCCCGGGAAGCGGAAGTCCCAGGCAAGAGGCTATAAGTTCGATATCAACCAGGCACAGGTCTCCTATATCTATGACATGGAGATTCTGGACGAGGACAATTTCGACCGTTCTGCGGCGAAGGAAATCATGCGCCGCCTGGTAGACGAGTCTGACGCTGTGTCAACCAAAGTAGAGATGGCCTTGGTTAATACCAATGTGGATTATGTACCTCCGTTTAACGTCAACGACACTTTCGATGATGTAATGCAGGAATTTCTGGCAGGCTAATGGGCTGAATATTCAGCCCTCTGCTTTAAGCAGGAGAATGAATTTGACAACCGACACCCGTCAGTGTGTAACTGACCTTGCGCAGCGATGTGCTTGATTTTCTCCGACTCCATGGGGAAAAAGATATAACTGAGACCTCAACGGTCACATGGACATAAAATCCATTTTAGCCGAGAACCGTTCCGACAATCGTTATTTCAAAATTGCGTCAATAAATCATACATGATTCCACCATTTCCTGGGCGTGCGTTCCTCACTTTGATATACACAAACAAAACGCCCGAAGCTTGGATCTGTTCCGAGGAACAGACCGGACAGAAGACGCATAATCTTCGACATAATGCTTTTTGACAATGATTTTTCTAGTAAACGGTTTGGCTCTGTCACGATAGCTTGCTATCCACACATAGCCAGTACAGTTTGTTTTTTGTTTTCGGTTTGTCAATGCAGTTTTCCTGCTTAAAGCAGAGGGCTGAAAGGAGAATGATATGGTATACATAACAGGTGATTGCCATGCCGAGTTCTGGAAGTTTGATCCGATTATCTTTCCGGAGCAGGATGACATGACGAGAGATGATTTTGTAATCGTCTGTGGGGACTTTGGAGTCTGGCATGACACATGGACGGAAAAGGAAACGCTTAAATGGTTATCGCAGAAAAACTTCACGCTCCTGTTCGTGGATGGAAATCACGAGAACTTTGACAGGCTGTACAGCAATGAGTTTTCAGTCGTGGATTTCCACGGAGGAAAAGCACATCAAATTCGTGAGAATATTTTCCATCTGATGCGCGGTTATGTTTATGAGCTGTGCGGAAAGAAATTCTTCGCGTTTGGCGGGGCAAGCAGCCACGACATTCAGGACGGTATCCTTGATCCTGCTAACTATGAGAGCCAGGAGGCATTAAAACGGGCATACAAAGAGTGGGAAAGTCAGGGGAAAATGTTCCGTATTAACCATCTCTCTTGGTGGAAGGAAGAACTTCCCAGTGAAGAGGAGATGGCATTTGGTCTGCAAGCACTTGCGGAGCACGGGAATTCCGTTGATTATATTATTTCTCATTGCTGCCCGCAGAATCTTGCCTCCTATTTCTCAAGAGGAATGTACAAGCCGGATTCTCTCACGAAGTTCTTTGATGGTGTTGCGGAGAATGTTGAGTTTAAGCATTGGTACTTCGGACACTATCACCGTGACGAACGGTATTTTGGAAAATATACTTGCCTATACGACGACATAGAAAGGGTGTTGTAAATGGAATGTGATTATCGTAACTGCGGGCTATACAAGCCTGTAGCTTATAAGAAGAAGGATTGCTGCAATCACAATGAGTTGAGGAATGAGATGGCACGAGGCGCATTTGCGCAGGCTCGCTCTGTTCAGCCTGCATACCTGGAGCTGGGGAAAAGTGCCGTTCTTATTTTGTACGGAGACAGTGGCAACGCCAGTGTGATCAGTACATCGGCAGTGGAGAACATTGCGGAACAGGACGGTACACTCCAAATCACAACGAAGAACAGCGTATATGTGATGGCACTATCAGACGCTCAACATGAATCCAAGGATGGAAATTGAACAGATTTCTCGGCTGCTCTGCGAATCAGAGTATGATTTCCTTAGAGAAAACGAGCACTTGAAAGACAGAATCGTGCTCCTGACGCTTGGCGGAAGTTATGCCTACGGAACGAATATCGAGACGTCGGATGTTGATATCAGAGGATGTGCCCTCAATTCTCCATCGGACATTCTTGGGATGACGAACTTTGAGCAGGTTGTAAACACTGCAACAGATACAACGGTCTACAGCTTCAATCGGCTCATTAGCCTGTTGGTATCCTGTAACCCAAACACCATTGAAATGCTCGGGTGTAAGCCGGAGCATTATTTTGTAAAGACGGAAATCGGGAAGGAAATGATTGACAATCGGAAAATGTTCCTCTCTCAAAAGGCAGCGGATTCATTTGGAGGCTATGCTACACAGCAGTTAAGAAGGCTGGAAAACGCTCTTGCGAGAGATCGGCTGCCGCAAGAAAGGCAGGAAGAACATATGCTCCACGCCATGCAGTCATCCATGAAGTCATTTCGGGACAGGTATGCGGAATTTGAGGATGGGGCGATTCGTTTGTATGTTGCGGATAGCGAAAGAGAAGAATTTGATTCCGAAATCTTTGCGGACATTTCGCTTCAAAAGTTTCCGGCGAGAGAATTCAGCAGTATGCTCAATGAGCTAGGAAATGTTCTTACTTCCTATGGGAAGCTGAATCATAGGAACCACAAAAAGGATGACGGACACCTGAATAAGCACGCTATGCACCTGATTCGGCTGTACCTTATGTGCCTGGACATCCTGGAGAAAGAGGACATTATTACATACCGTGAAAAGGACATCCCGCTCCTATTGGATATTCGGGGCGGAGCTTTTATGAAAGATGACGGAACCTACCGCCAAGAGTTTTTTGATATGGTTGCGGACTATGAGAAGAGATTGCGGTATGCCAAGGCAAATACCAACCTTCCGCCACGACCGAACATGAAAAGAATCCAGGAATTTGTGATGGACGTGAATAGAAAGTCCCTCACTTAATTTTTTCAGCGAGGAGGTTATGTATGGCGGTCATTCAGTTTCCGGACGGAAAGTCTAGTGCAATTGATTTCTCGCAGCTTCAGAAGAACAGCAGGAAACTTGCGGCAGGAATGATTGCTCCGGCTTCCGAGCAGGTGAGTTGTGAAATTGCACCGGAACACGCAGCGGAACCAATCAAAAGTATTGATGACATCAATCGAATTACGAAGTTCCTCATGGAAAACAAGCGCTACCGGGACAATATGTTGTTTATTGTCGGGATCAACTTTGGTCTTCGGGCAAGTGATTTGCGAATGCTCCGGTTCTCCAATTTGATTAACGACAATCTAGTGTTCAAAACCAGTTTTCCAGTGTTCGAGCAGAAGACCAGAAACACCAGAAAGAGAAAGAAAAACCGCTACATTACTGTGAATAACGCAGTGATGGAAGCGGTCTCTTTGTATTTGCAGCATACAGATGGTGTATCACTGAGTGACTATATGTTCCGGAGCGAATCCAACCGTGGCGGCAGTGAGAACAAGCCATTGAGCGTAAAATCGATTGACAGAATCCTAAAAGGAATTGCGGCGGACTTGTCCCTGAGTACAAAGGTATCAACCCATACGCTGCGGAAAACATTCTGCTATCATCAAATGCTTTTGAGTCATAATGACAGCAGGAAACTTTTACTCTTACAGAAAATGTTGAACCATTCTTCTCCGGCACAAACGCTTGATTATATCGGAATTACTTCGGAGGAAATTGAGGACGCTTACAAAAAATTGAATCTTGGCAGTCAGGAATACTGCTATGTTCTGGACAGCAGTATTGAAGAGAAGGACGAACAAATTGCGATAGGAGGATAAAATGGGGTATTACACAGATTATAGTTTGCGTGCGGAATGGTACGGCAATACCTCCGAACCATCAAAGGAGGAAGTTCAAAAACTTCAGGACGAAATCGAAAAGATAGATGTATTTGATTCTGAAGGAGATATTACTTTTGGTTGGTGGGCGAATGCAAAATGGTACGACTGGGAAGAAGACATGGAAATGCTGTCAAGGCGTTGTCGTAATTTCCTATTTTATTTACAGGGAGACGGCGAAGATTCTGACGATGTGTGGGGAGTCTATTTTTTGAATGGATACGTTATGTACGGAGCGAGGAAAATCATAACCGTTCCATTTGATGAAAAGATGCTAACGCCAGCAAGAAGAGGCAAGAGAAATTACTATAGCTACCAGGACGCATAGTTTTTCGAGGCACTCATAATGGATAAGGAAAAATCAGAAAGAGAGGATGATTGCTGCATGACTGCAACTCATCCTCAAGGTATTTATATTGTATCTTTGCGGGAAGACAGAGAACCTATTACAAGTAAAGTAAACTTGCATCGCATTGAACAGGCCGTTCGCAATACAGCAGCGTATAAGGAGGAGTAAGGATATGAGCCATTTTGCAGTCGCTGTTTTTACAAACAAGCGCACAACAGTCGAGGAACTTTTGGAGCCATACGATGAAGGGCTTGCAGTTGATAAATACTTGAAGTATACGAAAGCGCAGCTCATTGAAAACGCAAGACGGGAATTGGAGGAAACTCGCACGACAACATATGCGGAATATCTGCAAAATCCTACAGCGTATTTGGAGAAGGTATGCCACGGAGATGCGCAGAACAAGCACTATCAATTCCTCTCATCTGAGTTTATGAAGCGATATAACGAAACGGATGAGCAGATTCTGCAACGTGAGCTTAGCTATTACGAGGATGATATGCAAGATCAGGACGGAAACGTATATTCTACATATAATCCGGACTCTAAGTGGGACTGGTATGAATGCGGCGGACGATTCTCTGATATGCTGATCGATTCTGATAATGGAGAAAAGGCTGACGAACTTCCTGTAAGGAAAGTGGATTTCATTAAAATGAGCCGCATGGAGCGAGAATCCATGGCTCCGTATGAGCAGGCAATCAACGATGGATTCTACAAGTCGGAATATCTGAAGCGTATGTATCCGACTGAGGAAATTTATGAGAAAATTCATACGACCTTCTGGACTCGGGCAGTTGTTACGCCGGACGGAGAATGGCACGAAGTTGGTGAGATGGGGTGGTTTGGCTGTTCTTCAGAGGAACCGGAGGAAATCATCAAGTGGGTTGACGCCTACTACGATAAGTTCCTGGCACAGGCAATCGAAAATGACTGGGACATTCACATTATTGACTGCCATATTTGACGGAGGGTAAGAAGAATGATTCCATGTCTATACGAACGGTTCCGGGAGTGGTCTTATTCCGGGGCTGTTTATATCATCTCGGATACACATTTTGAAGATCCACAGTGCAAAGAAATTGACCCACAGTGGCCATCTCCAGAGGAGCATATTGCGCTCCTGAAAAAGTTCATCACGGACAATGATACAATTATCCACCTCGGAGATGTTGGGGACGCAAGCTATATGGACATGCTTCCGGGTCACAAGGTTCTCATTATGGGGAATCACGACTGTCGAAGCGAATGTGAGCGACATTTCCATGAGATTTATGACGGCCCGCTGTATATCGGGAAAAAGATTTTGCTATCACACGAGCCAATCTTTATTCCAGGTGCGGTCAACATCCACGGGCATATTCATCATGATAGGGTGAGTCATGGTGAAGTCACAAGATCCCAGCTTTGGCAAACTAGCAGCATGAACCGTGCCGCAAATGTGTGCGGATATCTTCCTCTGAATCTTGGAAGCGCAATTAGGCAGGGGTTGCTGTCTGGTATCAAGGACATCCATAGAATTACGATCAATGCGGCTATTGAAAGGAACAAAAATGTTTGACGAATTTGGAAACAGAATGAAGGGGTACGAGAACAAGGCCCGCATCTATCTGGAGTCTAAGATACCCGTCATTATCCGTATTGACGGAAAGGCATTTCATACGTTTACTCGCGGATTTCAGAAGCCATTCGACGAGATTTTTATGGAAGCCATGCGGGAAACAATGAAGTATCTGTGTGAAAACATTCAGGGGTGTGTCTTTGGCTATACGCAAAGTGATGAAATTACTCTTGTCCTGATTGATTATCAGAATGAGAATAGCGCTTCTTGGTTCAACTACAATATCCAAAAGTGCAGCAGCGTTGCTGCCAGTATGGCAACCATGAAGTTCAACACAGAGTTTAAGTCATTGGCAATAATGGAGCCGTTCCGAGACCAATCCGAAAGAGGCATTAAGATTAACGACGCTCGACTGAAAGCGATTAAGAAAGGCGCAATGTTTGACGCTCGCGCATTCAATATGCCGAAGAATGAGGTTGCCAATTGCATTCTCTGGCGGCAGGCTGACGCGGCACGGAATTCAACGCTGATGGTGGGACTCCATATGTTTTCGCAGAAAGAGATCCTGGGAAAAAGCTGCAGCGAAATTCGGGAGATGCTGATTGCCGAAAAGGGTATTGACTGGAGTAAGCTTCCGGCGTATAAGCGACATGGCTGCTGTTGTACAAAGAAGCAGGTGGATGTGAGCGGAGCAATTAGGAATAAGTGGGAAATTGACCTGGAAATGCCAATGCTTTACCGTTCAGACCGAAAGCTTATCAACGATTTAATTGGCTATACAGAAGAAACGGAGGAATCAAAATGATTTTCTTTGAAGATGTTCCCAGCTGCATACATAATAACATGGTCGAGTGTCCGGAGAACAGTCGGGATTGTAGGAAATGTGGCTGGAACCCGGAAGTTTCACAGAAGAGATTACAGGCGCTTGCACAGGAACACCCGGAATTTACAGAGGAGCTTGTTCGGATGGGGAAGATTCCATCTGAGGAGAGCGAACAATGCTTGTAAAAATTTCTCCCGGGAATGCGAAGATGGGTGCGGTACCAAGCGTTTCTCTGCCTGCGTACTACACATGTCGGCATGATTGCGAGTGCTGCAAGAAATGCTACGCCAGAAAACTGGAGAGAATTCGGAAGTCAGTACGGGAAGCGTATCAGTCAAACTATCAGCTCTTGGAGGAGAACCCGGAGGTATATTGGAGAGAGGTCGAGGCATCTGTAATGATGACTCGATTTTTTCGTTTCCATGTCTCTGGGGATATCCCAAATGAAGACTATCTTCTTCATATGATTTCTATTGCGCAGAGAAATCCACACTGCGAGATACTCTGTTTTACCAAGAAGTTCTCCATCGTCAATCAGTATCTGGATTCTACCGGAGGAGTTCTGCCCGATAATCTCCATATGGTATTTTCCGGTTGGAGAAATCTGCGAATGGAAAATCCATACGCTCTGCCGGAAGCGCATGTCCTTTACCGTGATGGAACGACAACCGCTGCTCCTGGATATATTCCGTGTGGAGGAAACTGCGCAAGCTGCGCCACAACGGGTGCCGGTTGCTGGACACTGAAGCGAGGTCAACAGATTGTGTTCAAAGAACACTAGGAGGTAAGAGAATGAACAGAGAGCAGAAGCGTAACTTTGTAAAGAAAGCGAGGAAGCACGGGATGTCCAAAGAAAACGCTGAGAAGTTTGTGAAGATTGCGGATCAGAGCGGCAATCACTACACACCAATGCAGGAAATCCATACTGGCGACAAAGTTGTCTTGAGAGTAGATGAACTGAAGGCAAAGAAAAATTACAGCCTTATGAATCCTGAGTATAGGACGTTCGTTGAAAATTCTGATGGCGTTATTTATACGGCAGTTCGTGAACGGGCGGAGCT
>CAKVCR010000052.1 GCA_934725835.1 uncultured Odoribacter sp. | reverse complement strand
GGATTTAAAAGCCTCTTCTCCGGACAATACCGGCACATGCTGCCACATATACAAGAAGGCTTCCTGCACGATATCCGCCACAACATCATCCGGCAAAAAACGTCCGGCAAACAGACAGGCCTGTGCATAGAAACGCTTGAACATTTCCTGAAGGACTCTTTCGTCTTGTAGATTTATCGCTCCGGTTACTTTTTTCATATCATAAATGCCTTTTCAATCACTATAACACCAAATATAACATCGAGGGGTGAGAAAAATCAAACTTTTTTTTATCTTTTTTCTCAAATAATTTTCTTCTGCTCATCTCTTACCGTCCAAGAAAGTTCGCCCGAAGCTCCTCCGATGCTCCACACACCCCTTTCGATTGAGCTTCGGATGAGCTTCGGGTTAGGAACGGATTAATGTAAAAGGGGAGTAAGACATCGGTGAGACATCAGTAAAAGGCAGTTCGGAGAACTGAAATAATGTGAACGGAAAATTATACAAAAAAAGTTCCCGACGTACGGTCGGGAACTGTCTGTATTCACTTCAAAAAGATTATCATTTACGGACTTAACTATAGATGATAATCTTCCAATTTAAATCCACGGAGGAACTCTTCTGTGGTCATACGTTTTTTACCGGCTAACTGCAATTCCAGAATTCTCAACACACCACCGGGTACATATACATCAAATGTCTTTTTACCATCGGTAGAAAATTCACCAAACACATGGTCGTGGGCACAAGCTATTTTTTCTGTCCGGAAAATCTTAAAGGAATGAGCCTGTCCGGATGTCTTGTGCACCAATTCCGCCCAAGCAGTCGGGAAGGGAGCCAAACCACGTATGCGGTTGTAAACGGCATCCAACGAACTATTCCAATCCACCCGCATATCCTCTTTGAAAATCTTTGGGGCATGAATCGGAGTGCGTCCCTTCAACAGTTCGTTCTGGTCGATCAGCGGATAATTGCCGGAAGCAATGGCATCGACTGTTTTCAACAAAAGACCGGCACCTTTCTCCATCAGGCTGTCATGCAAATCTCCGGCAGTCATTTCATCCGTGATGTCCACCTTCTCCTGGAAAATAATGTTGCCGGTGTCTATTTCATGTTTGAGCAAGAAGGTAGACACTCCCGAACACTTTTCACCGTTGATAACAGCCCAGTTGATGGGAGCTGCCCCTCGATAATCCGGCAAAAGGGAAGCATGCAGGTTTACTGTCCCCAACGGAGGCATACTCCACACCACTTCCGGCAGCATTTTAAAAGCCACCACCAGTTGCAGGTCGGCCTTCAGAGATGCCAGTTCTTCCAAAAATTCAGGGTCGCGAAACTTTACGGGCTGCAAAATTCTCAACCCAGCTTCTTTGGCATACTTCTTTACTGCAGATTCCTGCAGCTGCTGCCCACGGCCGGCAGGCTTGTCCGGGTTTGTCACCACTCCCACTACCTGATAACCGTTTTCCACCAATTGTCTCAAAGGATAAACCGCAAAATCCGGCGTACCCATATATACTATGCGTAACTGTTCTTTCGTCATATCTTCTCCTAATTTTTCTGCAATTACCGTTTGGCTACTTTTTTCTTGAAGAACTTCAACACTTTATCGAAGAACTTGTGATATGCTTCCGTATTCATCATTTCAGAGTCGGTCACTGACTTGTATGTCAATATCACACCCAAAGGCAGCAGGATAAAGGCTGAAATCCACATACCGACTGCAGGCGAAATCACCGCTTCGCGGGCCGAACGCTCGCCCATCATTGAAATGATATAATAGATAATAAACAACAATACCGACACGACTACCGGCATCCCCAAACCTCCCTTGCGGATAATCGCCCCTAAAGGTGCTCCAATAAAGAAGAAGATAAAACAGGCAAATGAGAGGGAAAATTTCCGGTGCCATTCCAATTTACTCTTGATAATGGAAAGGTCCTGAGCATTATAGTAGTGAATGTCATCCTGCATACGCTGGCGAACTTCGCGGGCATACTGCACGGCATTGCTCACAGCCCTCTGCTGTTCCTCTGCATCGAATGCCGCATAAAGGCTGTCCGGATTGCTGTACATCCCTTGACTCTCCACTGTAAGCACACTGTCCCGTGCCGCATTTGAATTTTTGCTTTTCCTGTAATTGACATTCAACATCCGCTTGGCATCGTTGCCCTTACGCTCTGCCACAAAACGTTTCATTGATGCTATCGTATCGTCCAATTGTTTGAGGTTCAACATCATTGCAGCAGACCGGAAAGAATTTTCATCCGTACGGTGCAAATCATTTTCCGGGAGGTCGATCAAGACTGTCTGTTTGTCGAACTTTATCCGCCGGAAAGGGAACGTACGCCGTTGATTGATGTTCTTCATGCCTTCGTCGGAATAGCTGTGTCCATTAAAAAGAATCAGCTCCATTTTATTGGTTTTCACATCATTAATCATCATTCCTGAATCGGCTTTCGTCACTTCACAATTTCCGGTGCCGGATTTGTGGTTGTATATCAACATGTCATACATCATTCCGGTGGTCTTGTTGATACGGTCCACTTTAATGCTATAACCGTCCAAATCATTGGTAAATATACCTTCCTGCAAGGACATCTCCGGTTTCTTTTTACGGATGTCATAGTAAAGGCTACCCAATTTCAAATTGGCATAAGGCAATACATTATTGGAAAACACAAA
Source organism: uncultured Odoribacter sp. (assembly GCA_934725835.1). GTDB lineage: Bacteria > Bacteroidota > Bacteroidia > Bacteroidales > Marinifilaceae > Odoribacter. The sequence goes on along the minus strand of CAKVCR010000052.1, from coordinate 10,084 downwards.
GGCCAGACCGGTAAGCAGGACAATCAAGACAATCAAAGGCTTCATGATGCGATAGAGCGAAATACCGGCAGACTTTAAGGCTATCAGTTCATAATTTTCGCCCAAACTTCCGAAAGTCATGATGGACGAGAGCAGGACAGCCAACGGCAATGCCATGGGAATCAATGTCAACGCAACATAATAGAGAAATTCTACAATAATGGATACGTCCAATCCTTTGCCAACCAGATCGTCAATACTACGCCACAAAAATTGCATGATTAATACAAACATGCTGATAAAAAACGTTGCTGCAAAAGGTCCGATGAAACTTTTGAGCATGAATATATGCAGTTTCTTCATTTGTCAAATATAACCTGTCAATAATCCAATCTTACGAAACAGGTGCAAAGGTACTATTAATCGGCAAAAGTCAAACTATCAAGCGCCAAGATTACGGTGGAGGACATCCATTTGTTTATTCCATAACTCTACGGAATCACTTTCTTCGTCTTCGTCCACGAAATCGGTGATGATTAACGCCACTTCCTCGGTCAGCGGCTCGACACTGATATCAAAGCCAAAATATTCATCGGCATCTGCATCATCCCACGCAAAATAGACTCTTGAATTGGACTTTGCCTCCAAAAGCGTGGCCGGATGTTCAGATTTATTCCATGTAAAAATGAACTTATCTCCTTTCTGTGATACATCATCCGCAAACCATTCAGACAAACCGGCAGGTGTACTGATACGGGAATACAATACCTTTACAGAAGACGAAAAAATGTACTCTAGCTCTATTTTTCTTCTCATATCACGAAAATTTGAGCCTAAATGTAAAGAATTTTTTTATATCATGCAAAAGTATCGCCGGAAAATTCTCGATTGATGGCTTCCATAAAGCGAATTTTCCAACGCTCGCCTTTGTTATCGTCCATGTGGGAAAGCCCGTTGATCAAATCCGCCAACGACAATTTATGAAAATCAAGCGCCGGGAAATAGGAGACATCATCATCTTCTTCCACTTCGACAAGAATATGCCGGTCGACCAGTTCCTGCAGTACGACCCTTGCCTTGCTTGAACTAATCCGCAGCCGCATGCAAATCAACGCCAGGGAAGGGCCTCCGTTGTCGTTGGTGTATTCCTCCGAGATAAAACGCAACATTTTGATGGAGGTATGCACGTCATCCACCCATCTTCCGTTGGCATCCAACGAACCACGATAAAGGAAATGCCGATTGCGCATGATGTAGCACAGTTCCGTACCCCACAATACGATACTCCAGCTCAGTTGCAACCATACCAACAGCAAGGGCAAGGCTGCAAGCCCACCATAGATGGCATTATAGGAGCTGACTCCTATCTGAAAACGGAGATAAAACCACTGTACCACCTGGAATATCGTACCTGCAATCACACCTGCCAGCAAAGCATATTTAAATTTGACCGGAGTTGTGGGCATGAACATATACAGGAAAACAAACAGGAACCAGACCAATACATACGGAACTAGTTTCAAAATAGCAGTCAATGCAATCCCTGCGTATTCCAGAAAACTTTCGCTTGCGGCATATTCCTGCAAACTGGTCATTACAAACACGTTCATACTGCTAACCAACACGATCAATATCGGAGCAATGAAAAGAATGGATATATAGTCGGTAAATTTTTTGACAACCCCTCTCCCTTTTTTTACCCCCCAAATCCGGTTCATCGCCAACTCCGTGCTGGACATCATCCTGACTGCCGACCATATCAGCAGGACAATCCCCAAACCGGTGATAATGTTGCTTTGCGTATGTTCGAGCGCCTTGCCTGCCACATCCATCACCCACTGCATCACGTCCGGATTTGTAAACGCATGTCCCTGCATCCATGTTTCCAAAGATTTGGAGGCCCCAAAACCACGGGCAACAGCCAATATCAACGCCACAATCGGAATAAAAGCCAGCGTAGAATAAAATGTCAATGCCGATGCAGAAATTGCCGATGCATTCTGCGTGAAACGGTCGACAGACACAACAATAATTGCAACCGTTTTCAACAGCAGGTCCGTAAAAAATGTAGAAATCCGCCAGTCTCGCCGCAAAATGGAGTAATAAAATTCTACAATCAAATATTTCTTCAAACCAAGCACGTATTTGTTCTTTCTCATGGCGTGGAGTGTATTAACAGTTGTAAAAATCAATCAGTGATACAAAGATACAACAAATGCCGGAAAGCGCATATGGACTTTCCGGCATTTTAATATTCTCTACGATTGAAATAAATCTATCCAAATAGTTCCGACACCACCTGTTTGATTGTTTCCGGCGCAGCATCAATGGGGAATACATAGTCCGGCTTTTTATAGAACAGTTCATGTTCAGCCTTGAAACGACGGACACCGCCTCCGGTGATATTCAACATGACGGTTGCATCCTTCTCCACTTTTCCTTCGGAAACGGCCTGCTGTAAAGAAGCAAGAGCCACTCCGGCTGCCGGTTCGATGTCAATACCTTCTGTTTCTTCAAACAAAGCAGCAGCTGCAGCAGCCTCCTCGTTGGTTGCAGCAAACATGTCACCTTTTGTCGCTGTCAGTGCATCAAACAGACCGCCTTTCAAAGAATAGGGAGGCTTACGGTTGGACAAAACCTTGGCAGAAATAATCTCTACCTGACGTCTTGCCTCGACAGCATCCAACGGCAACAATTCACGAGAACCGGCTTTCCAGGAGTCATACATCAATGTAAAAGGACGATTCTGTGACACCATCAATTTCATAACATTGTCTCCATAGCGACCGTCAGCGATAAAACGCCGGTTGGCTTCCCATGCTGCAATAGCTCCAGTTCCACTTCCCACTGCCTGGAAATAGTAGTCAGGAATCCGACCGATAGTCGTTACTGCCGACAAAACGGTGGTACCCATACCATCCCGACGAGCCACGTTTTTAGCTCCTCCCTCGGGATAGAATTTATCCATTTCACAGACAATATTGGAAAGGTGTATAGCATCAAAATAATCGCTCCCTTTTGCAGTCACCACTACTTTCACACAAGAATCAAGCGGCTGTGACGACCAAAGGGCATTCAGATTATCCTCAGGAATACACAGCAACAAAGGTATTTTATTTTCAGAACAGACACGAGCGAAAGCCCTTGCAGTATTTCCTGCCGATGCGACAACCATCACTTTGTCCAAGCGGTCGTTGTTACGTGCACACACAGAATATGCCTCACACTCTTTGAATGAACCGGTTTTCATCGCTGCCCCTTTTTCAGGCCAGTAACCGTTGAATGTAATATACAGATTGGAAAGCCCCAGCCGAGCAGCCAGCGCTTCGCTCTTGTAGGTGACCGGAGCTCCCGAGCCCTCCAAAATACGACAGACAGGCAACCAATCGGAAAATTTATACAAGCCCGGCAACTCATTCTTCACTTCGAGTTGTTTCTTGGCATAATTGGCAAAAATCAATGCAGCCCCATCTTTATTCGGGCATTCCAATTCCCAGTTATTATCGGCAAATCGAGTACCACAACATCTGGATTCCAATACATAGTCAGTCTTTTCCACTGTATTCACTTTGTTAAAAATTTCAATTTACAAAAGTAAGGGATTTGATTTTTTTTCAGGAGGGTATAAATACCACTTTTAACACCAATGGACAAAAAGGAGGGAAAAGCATGGAGGGACATTGAAAAAGCCGTACCTTTGCAGCCAGAATACTATCATTACGGTTTTAGCGCATTTGTCTATGAAACAATTTCTACTTTTAGGGATACTTATATGCATTGCCTCTTGCCACCGCAGCATGGAACCCTGGCCCTACGACGGCGACAAACAGACAGTTTCAATCCGAACATCCACAGCCGGTTTAAACGGATTTTCCGGTTTTCCGACCAATTGCCAACTATTTATCTTTGATAAAGAACACGGGCGCTCCGAACGACAGGATGCCCTGCAAAACGGGAGCAAGAACCAGTATCAAGTGAAACTGTTTCCCGGAACATATACGGCACACTGCGTCACGAATGCAAGCGAAGCATCCTATTGGAAATACGAAGAAAATGCATCACCGGAAGCCATATTATTGAAATCACAGAATCAAGGCGGCAGTAGAGACCACCTTATGGGGCAATGTGAGCTGGTGGTCAAACCGGAAGGGAACAATGTATTCAATTTTCAAATGGAACGCAAAGTAGGTCAGCTTCTGATTATTGTACACAATGTGCCGGAATGGCTTACGGACTTGCAATTGAGAGTAAACAATATTCCCAAGTCTGTCAGTCTGACCGGGGTATACGACAAAGAAACGCATACCATTCAAGCGGATGTCACACAAGCCATTGACGGCACTTCAACAACACATCTGCTCGTGTTCCCTCCACAAAATTCCCAAAAGTGTAAATTGACTCTCATATCGAATGCCCACAAGTATGTATCTCAAGAATACGAAATAAACGAGATAACAGCCAATAAAATCACACAGATAGATATCACCTTTGAAAAGAAGCCGGAAATGAACATCGTTGATTTTACCACTACGCTTGTTGAATGGGACAAAGATACCATTAAGGAGACATGGGAGACACCTACACCGGAGCAGGAAAAGCCGTGCAAAGGTAGCGGAGACGGGCATAATCTGGTGAACAATCCCGACTTTGAAGAGGAATTTATAAAGGGTGTTCCTTCCGGCTGGAAATTAGACGGCAACGGAAAAAGCAAACTCATCAAACAAGTGATGCTGCCGGTGCATCACGGTAATTATGCCGTTCAATTAAACGGTTCGACCTATCTATATCAGGACATTCTCATTGATGGAGGCAGTTGCTACCAATTGAAAATGTTTGTCTATGCCCCCAATGAAAAGATAAAATGGCGTTATTGGTGCACTTGGATGCAGGGTAGCACCCCACTGAACAGTTTCTCTACAGAGCTGCATCCAAACAATTATTGGAATAGAACAGACGGCTATGTCGATGTCCTCGAAGGCAAGATTGTACGCGCCCCCAGGCAGGCGACTGCACTGCGCATGGAGCTCCGTACCTATACAGGCACGCCGGAAGACGGAGAAGGTCTATATGTAGACGGGGTAAGCATTGAAAACGTTCACTAACCGTTATCCATTTAGCGATATTCTGATTTTTCCCGTTTGGCCAGATACAGCTCTATCAGACGGGAGAAGGCATATTTGCCAAGTTCGTCAGTTTTCACGTTAAGATAATGTTGCATACCGGGACCGAAGCCACTGACCTCTATCCGGTAAAAACGAGCGTATATTATCCGATGAGAAAGTACGTGACGAGGCATCTCCTCCGAGTGCAGTACATGTACAGTGTCGGTATCTGCCATCAAATCACGGTATTCAGTACTCTGTTGCAATTCATGAAAATCAACGGCTTCTGCCGTTTCTATCAACGGATATTCATAAAGATTCCGCCAAATATCCTTTGCTTCCCGACGGTGCAACAGCGTGTAATCGCCACAAGAAATATGAAGATAATTGAAATAACGGGATTTTACGACAGTTTTCCCCTCTTTGACCGGAAGTCGTTCAACCAGCCCTTCTGCATAGGCACAACATCCATCCTGCAAAGGGCAGACGGCGCAATCGGGAGATTGAGGCACACACTGCAAAGCTCCAAAATCCATAATGGCCTGATTGTATAAATCCGGACGCTTCGAATCAATCAACTCCTGTGCCAATACTTTGAAATCCTTTTTGCCTCGGGGACTATCAATAGGAGTATCTATACCGAAAAGACGCGACAATACCCTATACACATTGCCATCAACTGCCGCATAGGGTTGTTTCCAAGCAAATGAACAAATAGCGGCAGCAGTATATTCGCCGATACCTTTCAAGGAAAGCACATCCTTATAATTCCGGGGGAATCGTCCTCCAAAACGTGATACGATATCTTTTGCAGCTGCATGCAGATTACGCGCCCGGCTATAATAGCCCAATCCCTGCCAATATTTCATCACCTCATCCTCAGAAGCTTCAGCTAAGGATTGCACATCCGGATAACGATACGTGAAACGCAGATAATACTCCAAGCCTTGCGCAACCCGGGTCTGCTGCAATATAATCTCGGAAATCCATATATGATAGGGGTCTGCAGTATCCCGCCAAGGCAATTCCCGCCTGTGCCCGGCATACCAATCAATCAATTTAGCTGCTATTTCCAAAGTTCTCAATTTAAACACACAATTCTGCAACAGTCGCTCCGGTAAAGGCCACCAAATCGTTCGGAGCTATCTTTATCTGCAATCCCCGAACTCCCGCACTGACATATATATAACTGAAATCCATGCAAGTAGAATGAATAAAAGTAGGGTATAACTTTTTCATTCCTATTGGCGAACATCCCCCTCGGATATATCCGGTGGCAGGCAATAATTCTTTCATATGAATCATCTCGGCGCTTTTATTGCCCGAAAGTTTAGCTGCAGCTTTCAAATCAACCTCACAATCACCGGGAATCACGCAGACAAATATACCATTACGATCTCCCCGTAACACGAGCGTCTTGTATACCTGTGAAATATCCTCCCCCAGTTGCTCCGCCACATGCGTTGCAGCCAAATTCTCTTCATCCACTTCGTAAGGCACCAGTTCGTACTTCACTTTTGCCTTATCCAATAAGCGCGCTGCATTCGTTTTATTAATCTTCATAACAATATACTTACGTGACAAAAGTAACAAAAAAAGTATACCTTTGCGCATCTTTATTGAGGCTATTTACAACTTAAAACTGTCATCAGAAAATGTATTGGACGCTATTTCTAACTTTCGTCAAAATCGGAATGTTCACTATCGGCGGAGGTTATGCCATGATTCCACTGATTGAGCGGGAAGTCGTCAACCGCGGCTGGATAGAAAAAAATGACTTTCTGGACCTTTTTGCCGTCACCCAGTCCATACCGGGTATTTTCGCCGTCAATATCTCCATATTTGTGGGCTACAAACTAAAACGGATACCCGGCAGCATTATCTGTGCTCTCGGCACAATACTACCATCATTTTGTATCATTTTAGCCATTGCACTGTTTTTCAACCATTTTCAAGACAATGTCTGGGTAATGAAAATTTTCAACGGAATCCGTCCGGCGGTGGTAGCTCTAATTGTCGTTCCCTGTCTATCGGCAGCCCATTCGCTCCATTTAAAACGGTTCGAACTGATATTCCCCTTATTGGGAGCACTGCTTATCTGGAAATGCGGAGTATCGCCCATATATATCATATTAGCCGGTATCATAGGCGGACTACTTTACACTTTTTGGCTTAAAGACAAACTCAAAGACAAGCAATTATGATTATCTATTGGCAACTGTTCTGTGTATATACCAAAATCGGCATCTTCGGCTTCGGAGGCGGATATGCCATGCTCTCGCTAATACAACACGAAGTGGTAGAAAAGCACCAATGGCTCACCACCCAACAGTTTACAGACATCGTAGCCATATCACAAATGACTCCCGGTCCCATCGGTATCAACAGCGCCACTTACATCGGATATACCGCAACCGGAAGTATCTGGGGCTCCATTATAGCAACCTTTGCCGTCTGCTTCCCCTCCTTCCTGTTAGTTTTGCTTATCTCCTATTTTTACGAAAAATTCAAAGCGAACAAATATGTGGCTGCCGCATTTTCAGGACTCCGTCCCATGACTGTCGGATTGATTGCTGCAGCCGGATTGATGCTGATGAACAATGAAAACTTCATCGACTATAAAAGCGTTATCATTTTTATCAGCTCCTTTATCCTCACCTGGAAATACAAAATACATCCGATTCTGATGATTTGCATTGCCGGTTTAGCCGGTTTGATTATTTATTGGTGAGACAACCAGCCTTTTCGTGCATTAAAGCGGAAGCCGATACCCAACATCAGATGGTTGGGGTCTTTAAAGCGGTAAAGCTGGTAGCCTGCATGCAAAAACAAATTTTTCGTCACATCTGCTTTCAATGCGAATATCTGATAATAGGAGTCTGTATCGGCACCTTTGCAAATGAAATTTTTACCTACACCCAAATTTATTGAAAAAAACGGCATCACAACTTCGGCTCTGACTGAAAGACCGGCAGAGTACTGTTCTCTCGCAGACGGACGATAAAACCTAACGTTTCCTTCATCACCAGAATATTCAAAATCTGCTATATGCTTTGCAATATTCGCACTTTCATCATATTGCAAATCCAAGGAAATCCCTGCACGGAAATACCTGCTGAAATTGTACAGAGGATTGAAGTTAATGCCGGCAACCGCGAAAGAACCAGACACTAAAATAGCTGTACCCGAGTCCAACAAAATCCCTTTCTTCTTGGTTGCACCATAAACGATGATGTCATAGCTTACGTAGGGACGAAACGATGCTTTATCGGCAACGAGTGATGCCTTAAAACTCTCCTGTTTTCGAGATGGCACCCAATAGTGCACAAAACCGATACTCCCACCGACAGTGTTCACCCCGGCATTCGGATAATGGGTATTCCCATTGGAATAGTGGGTCAAGCCAACCCCCATTCGCAAATGTGTTGTGCGGGACAATTCCCACTTCAAAAGCAGTCCGACATTAATGTACGCATTTATCTTAGAGCCTACAACCCTATTATAAAAATTCGTCATTTCATCATATTTTTTCCAACCGAAGGATGCTCCGAAATTCCATTCATAATCCAAGGACAATCCGGAAGTCAAAGCTACAATACGCGAACTCTGAAAGACGTAAACAGCCAACGGACAACCTAATTCGGATGGATTACCGAACGTGTTGTATCCGATACCGATTCCTTGTGTGGCATAAGGATAATATTTTCCCAGATAATGGGCAGGCAAAAATTTAAAGCCGTATTTCAAATGGGCGGAAATATTCTTCCGAATGGGCTTATTCTCCATATTCTCACCCTTAAAAAAACAGTCTGTAGGAAAAGTGTAAGCCGGTCGTAAATCCCCTCCCCAAAAGTGTACGACCCTATAATTGACAGAATCTCTCCCATTACCATATAGCGCATGAACTGACAAGAGTATCAAACAGCAAACTATCCACTTTATCATATAACAGACATATATTCTTATAATTTAATACGCCCTTCCATTTTAGGAGAGACCTTGCCCTGTTGACGAATGTATTCCATCAAGACATCTGCTATCAAAACAGAGGTCTTTTGCCGGTTGACCACATTCAACAAACCGGCAGAGTAACCATCCTTTCCTGCTGCCACGTAATCACAGGTCGCCATGTAATATATTCGATTTTTATCAACAGGAGCTCCACCTATGGTTAAAGATTTCAATGTCCTATCCTTTCGGTTAAAGGCTACTCTCACCTCTTCTGACACCTGTGGGAACGTCCCTTTCCCCAATTCAACGGTTGCCAGGAAATCAAACAATTTGACAACATCCTCACCTTTCATCGCAACAATCTCCAGTTCATTACCAAAAGGAAGAATAGAAAGAATATCCCCCTTGGTTATCTTACCCTCCGACAACTCATCGCGGATTCCTCCTGCATTGGTAAGAGCAAAATCGACATTCAAACGTAACTGCCCGGCTTTCCACTTCAAGGCATCCGCAACCAAATTTCCCAACGCCACTTCACCATATCGACCCAGATTCTCTTCGTCCTGAAACAGAACAAATGTGTCTGTAGCCTCACCGATAACTGTCTGCAAATCTTTATTGGCTGCATCTTCATATGGCTGTAGAATAGCTTGCAAATCTTCGTGGGGACGTACATTCTTTACAGGCAAAGGCTTCCATTCAAATGACACAATATCGCCTTTACACATCTTCACTTTCCCTTCACCAATAAATCGTCCGCTCTGGTTAGCTGTCACAATCCATGTTTCATTGATCCGTAAAGGTTTTTCTATGTATGAGTGGGAATGACCATCCACAATAATATCTATACCATCTACTGCTGCTGCCAACTTCTGAGAGGTAACATAATCCGGAGCAGATTCAGTAAAGCCCAGATGTACAATCCCTACTATCAAATCAACCCCTTCCCGCTGCAACACATCCACAGCTTTGCGAGCTGATTCCACCTCATCTGCAAAAACCACATCATGAACATTGACACTTATTTGTGCTGTCTCTCCAGTCAAAATACC
>CAKVCR010000051.1 GCA_934725835.1 uncultured Odoribacter sp. | reverse complement strand
GCCTGTTATGGATGAAATACAGAACAAATCGCTCTTTACTCCCAGGCGGTAAAACTCCTGAGCCTCGTAAAGACGTTCGCTGTTGTCCACTTTGTTAGCCACCAGAAAGACCGGCTTGTCAATGTTGCGTAACAATTGTGCAAAACTCTGGTCCAGGTCGGTAATGCCCATTTCTGCGTCTACCATGAAGACAATGACATCCGCTTCATCCATGGCCAGCATCACCTGTTTGTTTATCTCTTCTTCAAAAATATCGTCACTGTTGCAGACATATCCTCCTGTATCAATTACGGAGAATTCCTTGCCGTTCCATGAAGATTTTCCGTAATTCCGGTCGCGCGTCACGCCACTCTCCTCGTTTACAATGGCTTTTCGAGTGCCAATCAAACGGTTGAAAAGTGTGGATTTCCCGACATTCGGCCTTCCTACTATCGCTATAATATTGCTCATCGTATAAAATTTATGCTATTTGTTTGCGTAGCCAAAGTTCTTCAGTTCGCTGTCTTTGTTACGCCAGTCTTTCAGTACTTTTACATATAGGTTCAAGAAAACCTTCTTGCCGAAGAATGCCTCAATATCCAGACGGGCTTCCGTGCCTACCTTTTTCAGGGCTTCCCCTTGATTGCCAATGATAATGCCTTTTTGAGAGGTGCGTTCCACGTAGATGACAGCCATAATATTGATACGTTTGTCTTCCTCCTTGAATTCTTCCACCTCCACTTCGACGGAATAAGGGATTTCCTTGTCGTAGTTTTTCAATATCTTTTCGCGAATGATTTCGTTGACAAAAAACCTTGCAGGTAAATCTGTCAGATCATCTTTGGGGAAATAGGCTTCGCCTTCCGGCAGCAATTCAATGATTCTTTTATATAGATTGTCTACATTAAAATTCTCCTTTGCAGACATCGGGAAAATCTCTGCACGGGGAATCAACTCCTTCCATTTATCGTACAAAGCCTCCAGTTTTTCCTGATTGGTTAAATCTATTTTGTTTAACACCAACAAAACAGGCACTTTTGATTTGCTTACTTTTTCAACAAAATCCATGTTCTTTTCAATATTCTCCACAACATCGGTGACATAGAGAATGATATCGGCATCAATCAGTGCCGATTTTGAAAATTCCAGCATATATTCCTGCATCTTATAACTGGGCTTGACCACTCCCGGAGTATCAGAAAAAACAATTTGATACTCATCTGTATTGACGATGCCTTTTATTCTGTGCCGTGTTGTCTGCGACTTTGAAGTAATAATCGAAATCTTTTCGCCGACCAATCGGTTCATCAATGTTGACTTCCCTACATTGGGGTTGCCTACAATGTTGACAAATCCTGCTTTATGCATACGAGTGTATTAATAAATTATTTTCATGCTGCAAAGATAGTGATTTTCGCGTTAATATTTGTACTTTTGTTGTTAGCTAACAATAAATTTGAGCAGGATGTTTATCGGATCATTGGAAAATACGGAAAGAGCAGAGGCTCTGCACCCTCTTTTTAAGAAGGTGTTCGATTACATAAAATCGCATGACTTAAGCCGGATGCCGGCAGGAAGAATAGATATAGACGGGGACAACGCTTGGATTAGTATCAGTGATGTACAGGGGCGCACTGCAGAGGAGGCAAAGCTGGAGACCCACAACCGATATATTGACATACAGATGCCAATGAGTGGCAGTGAGACGTTTGGCTGGAAAGAAAGACTACTTTTAAGTGAAGAATGTAGCGGTGGATATGATGAAAAGAATGATATTACTTTTTATAACGACAAAACTTTTTTTTATTTTACGCTAAAATCGGGCGATTTCGGTATCTTTTTTGCTGAAGATGGACATGCACCATGTATTGGCCAAGGGTTGATAAAAAAAGTGGTAGCTAAGGTGAAAATTTAATACTTAAGGCATTAAAAACAATTTAATAATTAAAAACTAAAAGAACATGAAAAGAGTAGTTTTAATAGCTGTGGCACTTCTGACCGTATGCGTAGCGAAAGCACAGTTTAGTGCAGGTGATTTTACTTGGGGTGCAAAGGTTGGTTTGAATGTAACCAATATTTCAAACCTTGATTTGAAGAACAAGGCAAGTATTCATGTCGGAGCTTTTATGGAATGGAATCTGAGTGATTTTATCGGTTTGTCTCCTGAAGTGGTATATTCTCGTCAAGGAGCAGCAGATAAGGACGGTGATGTAAAGAGTAAATTGCGTGTAAATTATCTGAATATTCCTGTTTTGTTGAAATTTTATGTATTGGAAGGATTGAGCGTGGATGCAGGTCCTCAGTTCGGAATCGCTTTAAATTCAAATCTGAAGAAAAAAGTCGGTGACAGCAGCACAAAAACCAAGGTGAAAGACGTGAATACATTCGATATGAGTTTCCCTATCGGATTGTCATATACTTATGAAGGTCTGATTCTGTCAGCACGTTATAATATCGGTCTGACCAATATGTGGGATAAAGGTAGTTTTGGTGTAAATACTAAAAATCATGTATTCCAATTCTCATTAGGTTATCGTTTGAGCGATTTGTTCTAAGAAATACAGATTCACCAGATAACGGTAAGGAGGTTTTCGGACCTCCTTATTTTTTTTGTCTTTTCATATTTTTTTCCTCGCTGTTTCTCCCTCTTTTTATTATGTCAAAACTATGTCATTCTTATATCAAAGATAATGGTTTGTTATCTTTGATATATAGTTGTCTTATTTTTGATATATGTTTGAGATAAGAATAAGTGGGAGGAAGGAGGGTGGGGAGAGGGATGGAGAGGGGGGAAATATCGTTGTAGGAGAGGCTGGCATTGTTCCTTGTCATTTTTTGAGGATAGATGTATGGACGAAAGATGTTTTTGTTTATCTTTGCCTCGGTTGTGTTGGTTAAATATTTGATATATAATATTTTATAAATATTTATGGAAACAAAGAAAATATTAGACAAGGCCTTGGAAATTGCCTATAAAGCACATGCCGGGCAGTTGGATAAAGGGGGAAACCCTTATATTTTACATCCGCTACGGGTAGCGTTGCATTGTCGGACAGAGGAGGAAAAGATGGTGGCATTATTGCACGATGTATTGGAGGATACAGCGGTGACGTTGGAGGATTTGGAGCGAGAGGGATTTCCAGAGGAGGTTCTCGAGGCAGTGGAGTATCTTACCAAAAAGGATGGTGAGGATTATCAAACGTTCATAAAGCGAGTGTCACATAGGACTCTTGCTATCCGGGTGAAGTTGTGGGATTTAGAGGACAATATGGATGAGTCTCGCTTGGGGGGCAAAAAGCATTGGAAGATGGAGACTTACCGGGAGGCTTATGACTACTTGCACAAAGAGTTGGAAAACGTAAGTAGGTATTGAAAAAGAGGAAAGGATAAAGCGGGAATGCCTCCACGCTTTTATATGTAAAATTACCTTTTTAAGAGGCAGAAGGTGTAAAAATTTAATAGACATGGTAAAGTATGGTTCGTTGATGGAAGCTTTGGAAGGATTCCGGGGAACAGAAGGAAAAGGTGTTGAAGTCCTAGAAGGGCAATTTAGGGAATTGGCAGAATATTTGTTTTATGGTGGGTACTTCTCGGTAAATGGGAAAAGAAGGGTATGTTTGAGAGATTTAGAGTTTTATTATCACGAAGAAGAAGGGAGTGTTCAGGATTTAATCATGTATCACCGTGATGCGAAAAGTGGAAAAAAGAAAGCTTATTTTCCGTTGGGCATGTTGCATACGCACCAGTCCGGGGTGGATATCACATTCGAGAATGAAGCGAGAAGATACCGGGCGGCAGTATTGGTGAGGGGGTATAACGCAATGGAAGCGGGTGAACTCCCGGGTAAGGAGTATGACAAGCATTCGACCCATCTGTATGATGATTTGTTTATGGCATTTCCGTTGGTAGAGGGGATACACATTGAGTGGATACATGAATCGGTGCAGGTGGATGGTCAAGAGAAGATATTGCAAGACGTGAGGATGAATGTGTGCGAATATGACGAGAATGGTCGGAAACGGGTGTTTGAGGAGTCAGGGCAAAAAACGGAGAATGGAAAGTATGTGCAGGATATGCGGATGTGGAGATTTATCAGGGATATAGAGTGATATGGGGCTGTTGAACGACAAGGAGACAGATGGTGTTTATTTCTCGGCGTGGCTGAAACGGGACTTTGAAGAGGTGTATAAGGTGGTGTGTAAGGTGTTGGATCAGTACGGGGTGTGGCACGGGGTACTTGAGGGAACGCAAGACTATTGGTGTAGGGATTATATGCCGGTGCAGACAGCCAAGGGGCAATTTGTGCGATATCGGTATTGCCCTGATTATCTGAGTAAGGGGCAGCAGCAATACATGACAGATCCCAAGAATGTGTGTGACAAATTGCGGGAGGCATGGTGGGCTGGGGTGGTGTGGCAGGAGTTAGAGCTGGTGGTGGATGGAGGTAATGTAGTGAAATGTGGAGATGTAGTGGTGATGACGGAGAAGGTACTTGCGGAGAATCCGGATGTGCCTCGGGGGAAGGTGCATGGGATGTTGGAGGAGGCGTTCGGTGCGGAGGTGTTGTTTTTACCATGGGATTCAGAAGAGAAGTATGGGCATAGTGATGGTGTGGTAAGGTATGTGGGAGATGGGCGGGTGGTGATGACGAACTACCGAGATTTTGACAGAACAATGGCGGAAGAGATGTGGCGACGGTTGGAACGGCGGTTTGAGGTCGTGGAGTTGGCATATTCGTCGGAACGGACACACCCGGATTGTTGGGCGTATGTGAATTTCCTACAGACGGAGCAGGTAATTGTGGTGCCGGGATTGGGAATCAAGGAGGATAGAGAAGCTTTGGAACAATTGAGACAGCTGTTTCCTGAGTACGGGGAACGGGTGGTGCAGGTGGATGCCAGACCGTTAGTGAAAAGAGGCGGGGCATGGAATTGCATATCGTGGAATGTAAAAAGGTTTAAATGATTGTTCGAGTATGGAAAAGACGATAAGTCCGAAAAGGGTGAAGATGGCGGTTTATAATCGAATCGATTTTGAATTGTCTGAGGAATTTTGGGAGGAAATCGATACAGCATTTGCAGAGTGCTGGAATGAAGTTATCGGGTATGGGAACGATGTGTATAAGGAGACGATAGTGGGGTATATTGTGGGATATTTGAAACGGAAACGGATAATGCTAAGCGTGGATAAGGTGGATAGGATTGTAGGCATTATTTTGGATTATATTAAAATGGTGGGAGGTTTTTTGGATGAAGATGCACTGGTGATTCCGGTGCAGCCGAAGAGGGATAAGAAAGGGTGGTTTTTGAAGAAGGAGGAAGAGCAGGACAGAACAAGGGAGAAAATCCTCCAGTTTTTGGGAGAACATAACCAAGGAAGAAAAGAACTTTTGCAACGATTTTTGTCCAGGGAAGAATTTGAAAAGCAAATGAAGAGCAACAATCCTGCCGGTTATGGGGGTAAATTGGGAGAAGGGGATGATTGGATCAGGGAGGCAAAGAGACGCAAGAAGGAGTTGCAGCAAGAGGCGAAGGAGATGTTGAAACGGCATGCGTCAAACGAGGAGATGTGCAAGATGCGCGAACGATTTGCCGATGAGGGGATAGGAGAGGCCTATTTGGCGCAATTAGGCTGGAAATCTCAACACGGAAAGCTTGAGAAAGAAGAGAATGAGGGTGGTGAAGAAAATGTTGCACATCATTCAACAGAGGAGGAGCTACAAGAGTTTGTCAGGATGACCAATGAGTCGCAGAAAAACCTGCAACGGCTGATCGCATTGGGATTGGAGTTGCCGGAAGGAGAAGGAAAAAGACAACGACGTAAAAGAAGGTTGGAGGAGTTGGGAAAATTGCATTTAAGACAAGATAAATAAAGCTAGTAAATAGGATGAAAGAAAAGAAGAATATAAGAAGCATCAGGGATATTGTAGCAAGTATGCTTGGCAGGAGGAAAGGCGGTGATGTGGTAAGAATGTCTGCAAGAAATGTCTTTGTGCCTCGGTATATGGAAAGATATAGCGGAATCCCTATAAAAGATACGATGAAACGCATTTTATTGGGGAATGCAGTGGGGGATGCCTTGGGATATACGGTACAATTTCTGGAGAGAGAGAAGGTGCAGGAGAATCCGGTAAAAGAGATGTCCCGGGGGATGTGGTCAGACGATACGTCACTATCCTTGTGTCTGGCAGACAGTCTATGTGGGGGTTATGACTTGGAGGATGTTGCTAAGCGTTTTATTGCTTGGTTTCAGGAGGGTTTCTGGACACCATACGGGAGAGCCTTCGATATCGGCGCTACCACCCGCCGATCAATGGCACAATTGATACGCGGGATTGCACCCGCAGAAGCTGGGATGAATAACTCACGGGACAACGGAAACGGTTCATTGATGCGTATTGCTCCATTGATACCCTTTGCCTACGGATTGGTGGAGGAACAACAGAACCGACTGATAGAGGAGGTATCGTCTCTGACGCACAGACATCCGCGGGCAATTTTGGCTTGTATCTTTTATTGCAAAGTGGCATTCCGCTATTTGGATTACAGGGATTTGGGCAAAGCGTTTACGCAGGCACAAAGGGAGGTGTGGCAGTTATTGCAGGAAGGTCGATTTTGCGAAGAGACAGAGCATTTTGGACGACTTCTGAAATTAAGCTATGAAAAATTCAGAGGATTGGAAGAGGAGGAAATCCGCTCATCCGGATATGTTATTGACTCCTTGGAGGCGAGTCTATGGTGTGTATTCAAGCATGATAATTTCAAGGAGACAGTTCTGCGTGCAGTGAATTTGGGTGGGGATGCGGATACCATTGGGGCAATTGCAGGTGCATTGGCGGGGATTGTATATGGATGCGAAGCGATGCCAAAGGAGTGGGTAAATAAATTAGAGAGGGTGGAGGATATCGTGAAGCTGGCAGAACGGTATGACAAATTGGCCAGAGGCATGTAAGATTCTTACAATTGGAGGGTGTGGATAGAAATAGATAATCGAATTTAGTATTCGCACAATGATTTGCCTCCCCTTCTGTGTGAGGTGTAATAATTAAATTTTAAATTGACATTTTTAATTCCACCAACAGGTAAAAAAGAGTAACTTTGTAAATGGATTAAAGAGAGGAAAACGGACAGAAATTTTCATAAATTCAAGGGTAATGGTGATTTGCGAGATTTTCTTTTAGATACCGGAGACAAGATTTTGGTGGAGGCAAGTCCTTATGATACAATATGGGGTATCGGTATGAAAGAAGATAATCCGGATTGTTTGATTCCTCGTAATTGGAAGGGTGAATTATCTTTGATGAAAACCTCCGGCAAGGCGAACCGAAATTAGAAAATAGCCACAAGTTGTGGTACAATTATCCCCAAAGGCTATGGCGCAACTTTTCGGAGTAGGAGTTTCTGCTATCAGTAAGAATTTTATTCCTAAAGAATAATATGATGGATAAAGATATAGAAAAGAAGGAAATACAGCATATGTCAGATGCTGTCAATATACTGAAAGCTGCCATTTTGCAAAGCCAAGCACGCGCTGCTAAGGCTGTCAACCAAGAGCAGTTGGCTCTGTATTATGGTATCGGTCGCTATATATCAAACAATACTCGAAATAAGAATTGGGGTGGTGGCATATTAAAATCCATTAGTCAACTTCTGCGAGATGAACTTCCTGGGTTGCGTGGGTTTGGTGAGACAAATTTGAAGAATATGCGAGCTTTCTATGAGGCATGGAATTGCATAGAATCTAATTCGTCAGTTATGACTGACGAATTAGGCATTATTTCGTCGATTGATGATAGGATAGATATTCAATCGGTTGGTAGTAAGGGTGATACAATTCGTCAGTTACGACTGACGAATTTAGATCATTTTCCAATTGTACCGTTCCTAAGCATCAGTTTTACTCATCACATTGTCATTCTATCACAAGCAAAAGAGTGGAATGAACGCTTATTTTATATACAATATGC
The DNA here is from genome assembly GCA_934725835.1 of uncultured Odoribacter sp. Lineage (GTDB taxonomy): Bacteria > Bacteroidota > Bacteroidia > Bacteroidales > Marinifilaceae > Odoribacter. The sequence continues at coordinate 5,009 of CAKVCR010000051.1, read as the reverse complement.
TGCTGACTATAAGGTGACAGCGGAAGATCTGGTAGATATCATTAAGAAAGATTTATATCATCACCAAGGTGAGATGCCTAATAATTTTCTCTCTACTATTCCTGAATATAAACAGGCCTATCGAGCTATTCAGATGTTTAAGGATGAATATTTGCTGGACTTTATAAATGTGGAGGAACTGGGCATGCGGGATGAAGAAGTGGATGAACGTGTCATAGAGCAAAGTATAGTCCACAACATCAAAAATTTTATCATGACCTTCGGGAAAGGTTTTACCTTTAATGGCAGTCAAGTGCACTATGACAAGTTGGGTCATGACCATTGGATAGATCTTTTGTTTTTCAATCGCGACTTGAGGCGTCTCGTTGTTTTTGAACTAAAGAAAGGCAAGTTCAAAACTGCCTACTTAGCTCAACTCAGCAGTTACTTGCGTATCCTCAACGATGATGATCGCCGCGAAGGAGAGGAACCTCCTGTTGGTATTATTCTCTGCAAGAGTGCTGACAAGGCGTATGTGGAATATATCATGCAAGATTTTCGTCAACCCATGGGTGTCGCTACGTATAAAACGGCAGATGAAATCGATGCAGAGCTGATGAAGGTGCTTCCACCTAAAGAAGAGCTGGAGAAGCTATTAAATGAGTGACAGATCTAAATCTTTTTATCCTATGCTACCGTTACATCAAGCATACGAGGTTCGTATTGTGTAATTTCAAGTTTGCCGGACGAATCAGAGATTACAATATCACGAAAAAAGAATGGGTACTTCGTGGAGATACCGTTTTTTATGTATCTGCTCCCGATATTCGAAGAGCTATAGAATATGACCTTGAACAAGAAAAGGCTTTTGATTATACCGGATTGAACATTGACGAAATAGTTCGTCATATTACCAGATTTAATATTTACCCCGACAAGTACCCCGACAAGCCTCGTCAGAAATATCTTCTGACGGTGAAAGGTTTGGTTATTACAGAATTTGTTATTATAATTATTTATATATCATGAAATACAAATATACACCTGAATTTATCGATGAATTGGAATCGAATGAAATCTTTGTTTTCGGAAGTAATCTGGCCGGAATGCATGGTGGAGGTGCTGCACGTTTTGCCTATAAACGGTTTGGTGCTGTGTGGGGACAAGGAGTGGGTTTGCAAGGACAATCTTATGCAATCCCGACCATGCAAGGCGGAGTGGAAACAATTCGTCCTTATGTGGATGAGTTTATAGCCTTTGCTAAGGCTCATTCTGAATATACATTCTTGGTTACACCAATCGGATGCGGTATTGCCGGATTCAAGGAAGAAGAAATCGCTCCTTTGTTTAAGGCGGCATTGGAGGTGGAAAATATTGTTTTGCCCGAATTTTTTGTATCTTTGCTATCGTAAAACATCCATAGAGTTACTTTTAGGTACACCAACCGAGTTGTCAGCTGCGGTGGTTCATTGGGGATGTGAATTGTTGAACAATTAAAAACTGACTGATATGTATAAAAGTATGGTTTTGAATGAACCACATGCATCTGTGGAAGGGTTGTTTGATGCGGATAAAAGTTTTTGGTCGATTGATGCTGATTTTTTGAATAATGTCGTCTATAAGTGGACGGACTGGCATACAGATTATCTGTTTCATGGTCTTCTGGATGAACGTATTCAGACTGTCCGTTTCCCTTATTCCCGATTTGTTGTTGATGCTGAACGTTTGTGGGATGATCCGCTGGAACAGTGCGGACAGGGTATTGTGTATAAAAGTTTTGGTTGTTATCGTCGAGAGATTCCGGTGCAAGCCGAGCAAATGCTTATAGGTTTGTGGTTATGGCATCAACAACGGTTGAAACGAGCTTTACGGGAGGATTCTCTATTATTGGACTGTCACTCTTTCCCAGAAGAACAGAGTGATGTGGATATCTGTATTGGTTTTAACGAGGATTGGTCCAAACCCAGCAGGCAGCTAATAGAGTTCGCGGTAAATTATTTTATGGATAAAGGGTATCTGGTGGGGATCAATGCTCCTTACAGTAATTCAATGGCTCCGGATTGTGGGTTTGTTTTTCATTCTATCATGTTGGAGGTGAATAAGAAAACTTATCTCCAATCGAATAGTACGCTTCTGCGCGATAATGGATTGAGGGATGATATCCGGGAATTTATGACGTGTTTGCTTGATTGAAAATCTTCTGTTTGTCGGTATCACTTGATTGATTGGTAGACTATCGGTAAGAGAAAGCAATGGAGATATTGGTGTCATTCGAAAAACAAGAGCACTTTATTGCCTAGTTTTAAGCAATAAGGCACTTGTTTTTTGGTTTATTAATATTTAAAACTGCTTCCTCCAAGGAATTCGCGTATGATGGAGGTCGGGGGAATTTCCCGGGGCTGTACAACGCGGATGTATGAGAGGAATTTCAGTAGACGTAAGGCTTTGGAGTGTTCAGGGTGCTGTTGGGTGACTTCCCGAAGCATTGGTTCTGCCTGAAGTTTCAAAGTGCCCAATTCGTAGGTAAGGGCAGAGTTGAAGATTGCATCGGCTTCTTCCTGATAAGGGATGATGTGTTTTTGTTCACCCAATAGTACGCTTTCCCAGCGTTTCAAGGTGTCGAGTGCTGAGTAGTTGCGGTATTTGTAATCGCGCACCATTCTGCGGAGCAGACGGTTGTCCGACGGATTAATCAAGTTGTGATTATCGATGGCGATAGATGTCAGTGCAGAAACGAATATTTTAAATAATGCTTCCGGAGGCAACATTTGTGTCAGTTTGGGGTTCAAACCGTGGATGCCTTCTACGATAATGACATTTTGTTTGGTGATACGCAATTTTTCTCCGTCATAATAGCGTTGACCGGTATCGAACGAGAATTTGGGTATTTCAACCTCTTCTCCTGCCAGTAGACGTTGGATGTTGTCTGTAAAGGTGGCGATGTCAAGGGCATCAATGGATTCGTAGTCGTATTCTCCGTTTTTATCACGTGGGGTCAGCTCACGATTGACAAAGTAGTTGTCAAGCGAAAGATTAATGGGTTTGATGCAGTTTACCATCAGTTGAATGGCGAGTCGCTTGCCGAATGTTGTTTTACCGGAAGAGGAAGGACCGGCAATGAGTATGACTTTCACATGTTTCTGACGGGCTTTGATTTGGTCGGCTATCTGTGAAATCTTCTTTTCGTGCAGGGCTTCACTGATTTTGATGATAGGTCCTGTGAATTTGTTTTCAATTAATTTGTTTAGGCTACCGATATCTGTCGTTTCAAGAATTTTACCCCAGCGTTTGTGCTCACTGAATACATTGAATAATTTGTCCTGTGGAATGACCGGCAGCAATTCCTGGGGATTGTGTCTGTCCGGCAGACGCAGCAGCATCCCGTTTTTATATGGAATGAGATCGAATATTTTCAGACATCCTGTGGATGGAGCCAGTGTCCCGTAAAAATAGTCGGACAGACCGTCAAGATAGTAAAGCGAGGTGTACAGTTTACCTCGTGTCTCCATTAAATCGGCTTTGTCTTTAAATCCTTGTTTGCGGAAGATTTGTACTGCTTTTTCTGTCGGAATGTCTTCACGGATAATCGGAATGTCGTAATCGATGATTTTTTGCATTTCATTTCGGAGGGTATCAATGATTTCCGGTGTTTGGCTTAAGTCTTTATTGCCCAATCGGCAGTATATGCCATTGGAGATAAAGTATTCGGTTCTGAGTGCTTTGCGTGGAAATATGTTCGATACAGCTTTGTAAAGCACAAATATTAACGAACGAGTATAGACGCTATAGCCGTCTAATGTTGTGATATCAATGAAATTGATTCTTAGAGGATTCATTACGATATATTGGAGGTCTTTCAACTGATGGTTGATTAAAGCCCCCAATATGTGGTTGTGGTTTTCGGGATATATGATTTTTTTTATCTCTTTCAGTGTCATTCCCGCCTCAACATTGTAGTTGCATCCTGTATTTTCACAAAAAATAGTTATGGTTTTCATGGTTTGTCTATAATTAATGATGGCTAAGTTACCACTAATAAACGGACAAACAAATAATGTACCAAAATAAGCGGAAGAAAAATCAAGTTATTTGTATAGTTCTTTGTTTTTAGGTATTGCGATGTGGTATGTTTTGCGTTTGGAATTGTGTAGTTCAGGTTTGCGTAGCCAAGGGTTAAATCGTTTTAGGGTTTTGTAGGTGATACCTTGTCGGTGAGCAAAGTCTGTCCAGCTTTTGACAGTGGTGTCAACGGTTACTGTTTCTGTCGGCTCTGCCGGATAGGTGACATTGATTTGGAAGTTGTATTTTTCGGGATTGGTCATAATCTGTTTCAACGCTAATATGCGGTAGACATAGCGTTCGGTTTCTTCGCCTAAAAGCAGATTGTAATAATTTTGTTCTTTCTGTGTTTTCATTTGTTTGAGCAAAAAATTTGTACCGGCATTATAGGATGCGGCAGCCAAAGTCCATGAGCCGAATTTTTCGTATGCTTTTTTCAGATATTTGGCGGCAGCATGAGTGGCTTTTCCCAAATGGTAGCGTTCGTCAATGTCGTTGTCGATTTCCAAACCGAGTTCTTTGCCGGTGGCTTTCATGATTTGCCAGGTGCTGGCTGCTCCTGCGGGCGATACAATCAGCGGATCAAGACGACTTTCTATCACTGCGAGATATTTAAAGTCGTCCGGAATGTCGTTGGCTTTCAGTATGGGTTCAATGACGGCAAATATCCGTGGGGCATGCTTTAGAATCTGGGTGGTATGTGAGTGCAGATAGGTGTTGACAATCAATTCTTTTTTTAATGCTTCTTCTACATCCCGGCGATGGACAGGTGCAGCCTCTCCGGCTAAATCGATGGCTGTAGGCATGAAAATATCACTATTGACAGGTGCATCTATCGGGAGGATAACCGGTTCATTTACCGTGATGTCCGGCATGTGGAAAAATTGCATATAGATGAAGGCTGCAGCATTGGCAACAGTAATGAGAATACAGATTGTAAGTAGAATATTGATTTTTTTCATGGTGTATAT
>CAKVCR010000050.1 GCA_934725835.1 uncultured Odoribacter sp. | reverse complement strand
TTCATATCCCATATATCCTACGTAGCTCATCGCACAAAATAAAAGCGATGCCACTAAAAATTTAATTTTTCTCATATCACTGTTTTTTTAGATAACAAAACGAAATACTTTTCGTCTTTCCTGTCTTTACTTGCCCACCCCCTTCAACAACCTGTCCCAACGAAACTCTCCGCTCTTCCTGTCCCGCGAATAGGTGATGCGAGTGACTACTCCGACAATAAACTCCTCCGGGACGAAGCCCCAATAGCGGGAATCGTTTGAATCCAGTACCCGGTCTCCGCAAAAGAAATAATAATCTCCCCGGAACACATAGCTGTCTATCAGCTCGCCTCCAAGCATCAAATGCCCTCCGGCATCAAGCGCAAGCTGCTTGCCCGTCTCATATTCTATCACCAACCGGTAAAGGCAGTAATTGACGGAATCAAGTTCCACCCGTCCTCCTATCTGAGGCACATAAAGCGGACCGAATTCCTTGATTGTCCAACCATAATGACGGAAATCAAACGGATATGCATGTAACACATTTCCTGCAATCAAAGAATCCGGTGTCTCCGACAGACGGCGCTGCTCCTCTGCCATCCCTAAAATCCCGTCATAATGACTGTTCCTAAAAAAACCGTTCCGTATCTCCACCGTATCACCCGGCAACCCGATACAGCGTTTGCCGTAGACATAATTGATTTTAAATTCTATCCGGTGCTTGCTCCTGTTCAACGGGAAATTGAAAATCACGATGTCGTTGTGTTCCACTTTCCGCAACCCTTTCACCCGATGACACTCCAGCTGGTCACCATCCTTGAAATCAAGACGGTCATAAATCCTTGCACCGGCAATCAGCTTGTTGACAATCACATAATCCCCGGGTATCAACGTCGGACGCATCGAATCCGTCGGAATCACAAACTGGTCTGCCACATAGACACGCACAGCGATAAAAATGCCCGTCAGCACCCCCAGACCGATAAAGGCATACATCACCCGCAACAGGATATCCCAGATGTCCGGTTTCTTATTCATTTCACCAACTTTTTACGTCCATAAAACAACAAAAACAACATGACTGCCAACACGCCGAAAAACACAACCTGCTTCCGGCGTTCACCGCACAACTCTTTACCGTACCCGCCGGTAAAACGGTAAGGCGTATGCAACAGATTCCATTTACCGGCAATGCGCCCTTCCGCTGTAAAAGCCACCACACCGACACGGCTTCGCAACAACGACTTCAGCACCACCCCGTCCATAAAACAGACCGGCACATTCCCTCCACCGGGAAATGCCAACCCGCTCTCCGAAGCTGCCGCAAAAAGAACGATTTCACCGCTGCGATACGCCTCGTACAAAGCAGCCATCCGCTCCACCGCCTCAGAAGACATCGCACTGCGCATCCCCACCATATAAACCGGCTTGCCCTCTGCAAACATCTTTTCCGTCACATCATTGAATCCTGCATCATACCACCTCAGTTCACTCCCGCGTTCCACCCTGCTGCCCACCCCATAAGGCAAAAAATCAAAGGGTGGCAAATAAAGACAGGCATACAGCGGCACGGCAAAAGCCAACACCACGATGCCGGCAACCAATCCAGCCTGCCAAACCTCAAAACCGCACCTCTCCGCTCTGAAAGCCTGCCACAGATTCACTCCTGCTACCAGCAGCAAAAAGACATTCTTCGCCAAAGTCGCTCCGTTCGAAAGATGAATCGCCTCGCCAAAACAGCCGCACTCGTTTATCCCGCCATATGGGTCGGCATAAATCACATACGTCAGCACCGTAAAGCCCGACACAAACAGAATGGCTGCCACTGCCGCCGACCTTCTCCACAATCCCGACAGCAGCAACAGCCCCAATATCATTTCGGCAGCACAAAGCACGACAGCAAAAGCAACGGCGGCTCCGTTCCATTCCGTCCACCCGAACATCCGCAAATACTCCTCAATCTTATAAGAAAAGCCCACCGGGTCGACAGCCTTCACAAAACCGGACAGGACAAACACCGCTCCCAATAATATGCCTGCCCCCTTTTTCTTCATATAATCCATCACTGCCACAATCAATTCTCCTTGACAGCAACCTCCCCCGGCTTACCCAACTTCTCTTCCACTATCTTATAAAACATCTCCTTGATTTTCTTGTTGTGCAACGGATTTCCTACCAGAATCACACGATTGTTTTCATCCAGCAGAAACGTATGCAAAGCCTGGTTCTTCGGCAGGTGAGGATTCAGGCGTTCAAATTCGCCTAAAGTATCTATCAGTATCGGATAATCGAAATTAGTATTGGCAATCAACAATTCCGTAGAGCGGACCTCACGCTTCATCGGGGAAAATATAAAATAAAATTTCAAACGTCCTGAAAATCCTTTTGCGTAATCGACCAAAGAACTCCAGGTATCTATATGATTGATGGCACAGGCTGTACATCCGACAGAATCTGCATATACAACCAATTTAAGCCCCTTTGGATTCCCTCCCTCAAAATCTGCCACTTTCTCCCCTCGCTTCATTACAGGCAACTTCGACGGAATCTGAATTTCTTTCGCTTGCAAAACCTTTATTTCATCTGCAACCTGCTGCTTACGCCCCGTACAAGCACACACAAACATCAGACATACAAAGAAAAATACACTTACTTTCATACTCATAAAATATAAACAAAACCATAAATTCATCTGCAAAACCAATTATATTTATTGGTAACAATCTCTCTATTGTTTTATATCCTGCAATATTTCTCCAATATCATAAACATACATCTCATCCTGTTCATAACTCAACGTATACAAATATCCTGTAGAAAAATCTATATCAAATGAATTGATTCTTCTATCCAAAACAATTTCCATCAAAGGCTTCCCATTCCAATCATAAAATTGAATTGTTTGAGCTTTAGCTTTTCCTGAATAAATATTTTCCTGAGTATCATTTTGATAAAGTGCTGCAAAAAAATCAGTATAAGAAGACAGATAATTATATACTATTTTTTTTCGTCTACGCTCCGTATGCTGCACTTCTCTAATTTTATCCAATTGTTTTCCACAACAAATAGTCAGACGAAAATCACTATCTAATGAATACAGATTAATATGATTTAAATCCATCGAAGCCTCCACAACTCTATTGGTTCCAGAATCATATCTACAATATGTTCCCAATATATTAAAATCATAACCTGCATCTATCGAAGCCTGGTTCAACATTTCCATATTTTCAAAAACTGATTTTCCCTTATTTGTCAACATAAATCTAGAAAGTTGTGTATAATCACCATCTATCTGCCGACAAAAAAAGGAAGAACTATCCACACAGATAAGACTGTATAAACCTCTAGGAAGTTCATATTTTTCAATATTTGCAACCAATTTATTACAATCCAACGTATTATATATATTCATAGACAAAATATTGCCCGTATTAAAATCATATATCCTAGCATTCCACTTATTGGCTTGTTTTACGAAATATTGATTTGCCACTCTAGGAGAATATACAAATTCCTTATCACTCTTTCCTCCAGTAATATACTTTCCTAAATCCTCATAATTGGGTAATTTCCAAAACGACCAATATCCATTTTTATCAGATGTTGATACTATCAACATTGAATCCTTCACCAACAAACTCTCCACTCCAACCAGTTGCAAATTCAACCGCATCCCTTTTTCTAGTCTATAAGATTTAGGAAAACCATCTATATACACGACTTTATCGAATGCCATGCTATCAGAAGGTTTACTATCATAACAGGCACATAACAATAGTACTCCCAATACATAATATAGCTTATTCATATTTTATCAATATATTAAATTATTAAGGGCAACTCTATCAAAGTCACCTTTAAAATTTTAATTTTTCTCATATCACTGTTTTTTTTAGTTTACAAAACAAGCTCAAATTCAATCAAAACATCCTGCTCCTTTTCGTTAACAGACAAACCAAACAACGAATTTGTTTTCTCACAATAAGAAATAAGCTTTACATCTCTATCCAATTTATACTTACACAACGGCTTGCCTGACAAATCAAAAACCAACACTACATTTCCACTCCTTTTCTGTTTATCCTCCAATATTGTCTTGGACTGGTGCAGCATGTAATACTTACCGTTTCCGCATGTCGCAGAAAGAACTCCTACCACATTGTTTTCCAGCATCGCTGCTCTTGTACCGACTATCTTAAATTCCGGAACATCGTAATGATAAGCATTGGTTTCTTCCGGTATTTCATCTCTATTGCTGCCATCAAAAAAACGGATGGTTGTTCCACAATTAGAAGTATAGACCCAATGCGTCCCCTCTCGATTTACCACAATACTTCCCTGCTGGGTTGCCAGCACACCTTTTGAAGAAATTTCCTCATTCAACTTGACTTCATCGACCGAACCGAAATCATACAATGTTTTAAAATCCTTGTCGGTTATTTTAAAAACGGTATTTTTGACCTCATCATAACCTTTGAATAAAAAACGCCCTCCACTTAGCATATTGACATCCGGAGTATACATAAACGAAGGTTCTTTCTGTATGGATATTCGTTCAAAAACGACTGATGTATCATCTAACTGTTCCAAAGGCAAAATACCGAGAACGGATTTGTTCACATCATACATAACAAAATTATCCTGATACGGATTCTGCATATTAGCCCACAGGGATTCATTGATGCTCCGTCCATAAGCCACCAATTTATTCATCGGCAATCCACTATAGATACTATAGGCATAAAAATTATGCGAACTGTTATACGATTGTACAATAACTATCGAATCCATTATCGCCATCCTGGAAATGAATGACAAATAATCTTCAATGACCACTTCACGTGCCGATATCAAAGAGACCGCCTCTGGAAAAATATCATAAATATTACCGGACGTTTTTCGGGAATTACAAGACAATACAAAAAACGACAACAGAACTATCAATATTGAAAACTTCATAACTTTCATCGTTACATCTAAATTTCAAATCAAGGTAATTTTAAACCCTAACAATTCTTCGACAAAATCTAATATAGGTTGTTGACTTAAAATTTTAAGTCAACAACCTTGTTACAACTATTATCTAGCAATAAATGTTCCTGGAAGATCTACTGCAACTCCATTAGGATATATGGTCATACAAGTTACTGTATAAGGAGGATGACACAATCCATCCCCTCCACTCTCTCCACTCGTCAACGCCTCCACATTTGCCTGCATAAACCTTTCAGCCTCTGACATAGTCACTCTTTCATATCCCATATATCCTGCGTAGCTCATCGCACAAAATAAAAGCGATGCCACTAAAAATTTAATTTTTCTCATATTTATTATTTCTTCAGATAATAAAACGAAATACTTTTCGTTATTTTGTAAATGCTTATTGGTAGTCCTTTTTTATTCGGTAGTTATAAAAACCTGGTTTAAATAACTCCACGGATGAGAGGGACTACTCCTTTTTTTCACCCGTTCCAATGACATGCTTGTTTATCTCTGTTTCTTGATTTATAATATTTAAAGTGAGACATTACTCAAAAACGAACATTCCTCTATTAAACAGAACAATTCATAACGTATCCCTTTTTACTACTTCAACCATTACACCAATTTCATATCTTAAATCTATAAAAATAAAGATTCCCATTATCTTCATTCGGTAAAATATAAGAATAATAATAAGGCTCTATAAAACCCATAACTCTCAATCCTTTAGGCACATCCAAATCTCCTATCAAAACACCTTCCCGATATATCTGCAAACCATCAGTCTGCTTCTCTATTCCTTTTTGATAAGAACGAAAAAGAACTTTTGTTTCATCAACATACTCCAACCAATTATAAAATCCTTTTGTATTACGTTCTTTTCTATAATACCGCCCCACCTCTTGCGGTGTATTCGTTTGTATATAATCCAACTTCATATCATATCCTGCCAATCCATAACATTCTTTCATTTTGAAATTCTTATCATACACATAAATCAAAGAATCCGCCTCGTATGTCAGATAAAAATTGCCAAAACTATCAATATCATAAACAACAGATGAAAAAATAGCTTTCGTATACGAATCTGATTTATAACTTTCCGGATAGCCAATGGCAAGGAGGCGACCGAAATCCTCTTCTTTCAAATCAATTTCCTGAACATTGGCATTCCTTTCCAAATGCTTTTCCAGGGTTGTTATGAAATTATAATTCAAATGAGCCAAATGCACATTAAAAAAAACATTTCCATTAAAACTTCGACAAACAATATCATTATATCGCTGTGTATAAGCTGATGGAGTTTCATATATTCTATCATACTCCCAGCGGTTATCATAAATCAATCTAAAATAACGCTCCAAATAGAAATTTTCATCGTATAAATGATATCCTCCACTGTGATCCAATAAAAATAGCTTGTTGCCAACAAAAGCATGTGTCGCAATACGTCCAATAGTTGTTTCGTTATTTGCACGTCCTTGCCCTAAATAACGCTTCTGAAATCTTCCATCCAAATTAAATTCGTTTAAAGTACAAAACAACTTATCTAGAAGATATATCTTTCCTGCATGAATACTACTCTCCACAACATGCGATGTCGGGACACTATCTAAAAAGCATGTATCTATGTTCAAACTAAAAACTGTCTCTTTTTTCAAAGACAAAGGCTTTATTGAAAAATCTTTCTTACTTGTGACCGAACTACATCCACAAGTGACACACAATACAATGTAAATACAAAACTTTTTCATAGCATATTATTCTAAAAAAGGACTTAAATGCTTATTGTTATTTCCCGCCATAATCAATTCTCCTTGACAGCAACCATCCCCGGCTTACCCAACTTCTCTTCCACTATCTTATAAAACATATCTTCAATTTTTTTATTGTGTAATGGATTACCGACTAACATTACCTTGTTATTCTCATCCAACAAAAATGTACGCAACACACGATTTTTAGGAAGATGGGGATTTAATTTTGCAAATTCATTTAAAGTATCCAAAAAAAATAGGATAATTAAAATTGCTCGCTTTTAGAATTAATTCAACGCTTTTACAGTCTTTTTTAGAAGGAGAATAAATAAAATAATACTTCAACTGACCATCATACAACTTTGCATATTCAATAAAGTCATTCCAAAGATACATCTTGTTTACCGCACAAGAAGTACAACCAAGAGAATCATTATAAATAACATACTTTAAGCCCGTATTCACATTATTACTTACTTTCCCAGTCAAAGCATTAAACATTGTATCATATTGTTCTGGTAATATTACAGAAGATTGTTGAAACAACAATATCTCTTTTGAAAGTTGAGATTTTTCTCTGCAACCTACTCCTACAAAAATAAATATGTACAAAATCAAAATATTTTTCATTACTTCAATCTATATCTGATTATAATAGGATTATCTTCGTCGCTTACTTCGTTGCTGATTTTTTCCAAGAGTTGGATATACTTATCATTCTTCTTTTTATACTTCTTTATTTCTGGAACAAGTATTCTAAATATATTAGCATCTATTACCTCATAAATATCATCATCTATGACATAATAATTACCCAAACCAATCCCATACAACGACGAAATCTGCAGTCCTTCACAAACAACTGTTTCTTCAGTCAACTTGTTATAGAGAGCTGTGTGAAGTTCTCTATTATAACGAAAATAAACAAACAGATAATTTTGTGATTCCTGTATTTTTTCCACCCCTAATATATATCTTTCCTCCACCCGCTTTTGAATAAGAGTCCTCAAATCCTTTGTAAAATACTTTGTCGGCAAATTTTTGTCAACGAAATTGACTTTATAATCCAATCGGCAAAAAGATGTGTCTATTTTATATATACTATTTTCAGGCAAGATGCACACATGAAACCCGCCACCACTATTTGAACAAACATTCATATCAGGTCCTATTCCTGTCATTATCTTAAATTTCCAACACCTATTTACCAATACTCCATTAGAATCTATCTCAAAAATATGATATTTTCCATGCTGCGTATCGCTATTATGATTTATCAGATAAATCATACCGTCTACAGCAAACACACCATTAGCCCAGTACATAGAAATATCTAATGTCCGAATATATTGACCACACAAATCATAAATCAATAGTTTCATTCCCATATTATCCAACAAATAAAGATAATTTCCCGACACATAAAAATCAGCTATTTCGGTATATTCATTTCTAGCTCGCCCCCGAGCAGCAATTCTTGACAAATACTTTCCAGTTATATCATATATAAAAATAGTGCTATTGGCATTATCCAATACATACATTCGATCTTTCACAACAAACAATTTATCCACATGCCCCATCAAATTATTTTCAGTCGTTTCCAATACAGTCATAGAGTACCTCGATGTATCCAAAAGCGGTGACATATCAAAGGAATTTACCAATTGCGACACATCAATATCTATCACCTTTACATTCTCGTCAGTAGACCTGGAATCTACACAAGAAGCAAAAAACACTATGAATGAAATTAAATTTGATATTTTCATAAAAACACTTCTTTTTACATTCTACACAAACTCCATTCAATGCAACTAAATAATACAATCCAAAATATCAATATGGTACTTGTTGACAAGAATAAGGATTACAGCCATTACCATTAGACGGACACCTATCTTTCAATCCTGATATAACTGTTTTCGTATATTCTCCTGTAGCTTCCAAATCCTTACGTTCTTCCTCTGCTTCAATTTTAATACTTCCCTTTATGTACACATACAACGTACAATAATTAGCCCTTCCTCTTCTATCAGGATAACGAAAGCCACTACCACTTTCTCCGCTCGTCAACGCCTCCACATTTGCCTGCATAAATCTTTCTGCTTCTGACATGGTCACTCTTTCATATCCCATATATCCTACGTAGCTCATCGCACAAAATAAAAGCGATGCCACTAAAAATTTAATTTTTCTCATATTGTTGTTTTTTCAGATAACAAAACGAAATACTTTTCGTTATTTTGTAAATGCTTATTGGTAGTCCTTTTTTATTCGGTAGTTATAAAAACCTGGTTTAAATAACTCCACGGATGAGAGGGACTACTCCTTTTTCACCCATTCCAATGACATGCTTGTTTATCTCTGTTTCTTGATTTATAATATTTAAAGTGGAACATTACCAAAATCTCACCCGACCATTGTTCACAGTAAACGGACGTTCTTCCTTTCCCTCGGTATGGTTTCGCAACCAATACAATGCACCCGAAGGCACATCGTCATATTCAATATAATCTGCCGTGGCCACCTTTTTTCCCATTGACTCCCACTTTCCCCTGTTAAAATAGAACAATTCATAAAGATGACCCGGATAGATTCCGTTCTTGTCGTTTTTAGTTATATACTTTACCACATCAACTGATACCGGATTGTCAAATTCCACCCCGGCCATCGGCAACAAAGAGCCATAGTCCAGCAATTCGTCATTGAATATTTGTCGGGAATCTCGTGAATCTTCCGTAATTTTACCTTTCGTATTAATAGAATATGTTTTTAATGGCTTCAATTCAACCGTATCCTGCTGCAAAAACCTGACTGAGGCAAATTCAGGATAACTATAACGCATCTTGCCCAAAATCCAGTATTTATATCTTTTTTCAGTATTCACCAGCAAAGTATCATAATTCATATAATTGTAATGACTAATCACCCCTATCGAATCATAAGGCTGCTTCGACAAGTCGTTAGTAGCAAACAATCTCACTCCTAATACTGCTGCCCCGCTAAAATCGCCTTCAATATTGTAGGAAAATTTACGGTTCAAACGCAATGTCTGTCGATGCAAGGTATCCGGTTTGAATTCTTCAGCTGTTCCATCCGATTTCACCCACAACGGATAATCGGCAAACACCTGACGGCTACCCTCATAATAACAGGGCATATATACAATATCCCGACCTATTTTCTCAAAAACAGCCTTACCGCTCCGCATCTCTGTCCATGCCACCTCCTTCCATGCCAGATTATTGAACACACACAAATAGGCATATTTTACATTTCGAGGACACTCTTTAAAACGACATGGCAATTCTGACACGTTTCCGTATACTTCCGTCACATCTTCCTGATAAGGATTACGCATAAAACGGGGAACATAATTGTTCCGGTCTTCCGGTATTGCATTGATAAAACTCGTTTTCCTATACACTTTTGCAGTATAGGGGACAGTAGTGCTGCAATGGCAATCATTAACATAACACCGATCTTTTAGTACCGCCCAGTAGTGGCGGTTTTCCCTTGCAGGATAATGAGGTACAAAATCAACGGCAACGGGAATCCCAAACAGACGGGACATTATCTGCATGTTGTTTGCCAAATCTATACAATCGATTTTATAGTCATGAAACAATGTATCTGACAAACGCCGTATCATCTCCCAATAGCCGTGATAATCCGGAATTTTTGCCTTGATATAATCCTGATAATCTTTCAGACCAAACCCTATACTTTCACCTTTGTCGAAATGGTAACGATAATAGCAAACAGAGTCTCTCCACTCAGTAATCGGTTCATTGTCTATCCTATATGGAAGCACATGTTTCAAAAAATCCTCAAAAGGAAGGTTATAGCGAGATTTTATGTCTTCCCAAAGAAGAAATGACTGCTCAATATGCCTGATAAGATAAGCGGAAGTCATCTCATGCAAATCGTATTTGACGGTATTGTCACCATGAGCTATCGCTATCCGGACAGCAATCAGATAGAACAACTGCCGCACACTTCCGGATTCCAGCCGAAAAGTGGTGTCGATATCCCGTTTCAGACGCTCCATGGTCCTACCCCCGATGGAATGCCATCCCACCATATTACTGATAAGATATTCGGCAGCCTGCAATTTCAACGCATCCGGATTCTCTTTTCCGTAATAATCCAACACCTTCTGTAGTTCCATGCGATTTTCCCCACTCAGCTTTAGGGCACTGGTCACATCGACATACATCAGCTCCGTCCCAATATTTTTCTGAACGCAAGCCGCCAACAATACGATTCCTAAAATAGACAGCCACCATATTCTTCTCATAATTCCAATTTTACCAGTGTTACACCCTCCGTCTCTGCAATTCCGTACAACGCACCGTCTGCGCTGTCGTAGGCAAGATTTGTCAAAGCTACGGACAATTCAAAATTCCGGACCAAATTACCTGCCCAATCATATTCCAACAAACGGTTGGCAACGAATGCCTCTTTCCCATCTTTTTCGTATGTCTTGCCGGAATAAAGGGCATACACCCGTTCGGAAGTCACTGCCACATCCATAAAGCCGATACGGTTGCGCTTGCTGTAGGCTACACGCACTGCTGGTTGCTCCTCGATTTCCACCCGAGGATAGCTCAAAAGCTCCAGTTTTATCCGGCTGATACTATCGGAATCTATCCGGCAAAAATCCAACGCCCCGCTGTACATGTCCGCACAGACAAACCGGTTTCCATCCGGATGTATCCGCAAAAGACTGCTTGCATACAACACTCCTTTGGTCTTTTCTCCAATCTCCGGATAGTCTGGATGTTCGGGATAGGAAAGACTGTAATGTTCCGTACCGTCAGCCAAAGAATAAAGCAGATAGCGTCCCTCCTCATAAACACCGGTGGAAAGCACAAAATTCCCTGTTTTCACGGCAGCCAGATGCTGTCTGCCCTTTGGCAGACGTATCACATTCACACCGGCATCGCCTGACTCCAGACCTGATACCATATTTTCAAGCAGTTCGCCGGTCTTGAAATCCAATGCCGTCACACTTTTACCGTCAAACGAACTGAAAGAGCTCAAAGTCCGGGACACCTTATCCGCATACGTTTTCGTCAACGGCAACGCTTTCGAAAGAGATGACGACAAATCCACTGCATACGCTACCCCTTGTTGCATATACGAAGAACCCATCACCAGCTTTTCTCCATGTTTTGCAAATCCGTTGATTGCGTATATGCCTGTTGAAGACAAATCCGCCATACGAACCGTCCCACAAGGTTTCCCTTCGGAAAGATTCACTCCATTATCGACAAGATAACTGTCCGAACATCCGAACAGTACCCCCATACCTAATATATAAAGTATCTTTTTCATATCTATTCTACAAATAGTATCCCTCTTGTTATAGAATTCCCCATATGACAATAACCTTTTGATTCAATACAACGAATGTGTACATCTCCCGACTCTTCAGAAGTTAATGCTTCCACATTCTCCATCAGCCAAATGCCCCGGTTGATTGGTCTTTGAAGGCTTCGGAACAAAACACCTATCAATATTACTCCCAATATTGCCACTCCTGCCATTTTAAAAAATCTGTTAAGCATAATTACATTTTTAAGTCCAATGCAAAAATGTACATTCCAAAATAAAAATAAAAATTAAATGGTTGCAAATCGGTTGCAAATTTATACTAACTTTGTTGCAAACAACCACACTATGAAACAGCGTCTGAAATGGATTGTATTTTTTGCCATGTGTCTGATTCTTTGCAATCAGGCCATACACCTCTATCGCCTGTATCAGGAATATAAAGCCCGCTACGTCTACCAGCGAAACGATTTGCTGGACGGATTCATCTACGAATTCAATATAAAGAATACAAATACAAAAAATGCACACGGCTATAATGCAGCGACAGACGAAATCACCTTCGTCATCGACAATAAGGTCATCAGAAAACAACTGCACAAAAAAGATGAAATCAGGAAAATTTCCATAAGATGCCTCTATGACACACGGGACACCCGAAAATGGACGCTTGAACACCTCCACGAATATTCCGAAATGAAGCAGGACTCCATGCAGATTGATATGCCCCATCTGCAATTCGCCATCCGGGACAGCCTCGGAAAGGTCATCGACTCCTTTCCTCCATCGCACGAAGCGATACCGACAAATGCAGAATATTGCAGACCGCTCGGATATATATCCAACAACACCTTATATGCCACATATGATTATCCTGCCATGCTGTTTGCAAAAGCGGCATCCGGACAAATCGGCATCACCATTGTCATTACAGTCCTGTTCGTCCTCTTCGTTATCGACTTTTTTCGCTCC
>CAKVCR010000049.1 GCA_934725835.1 uncultured Odoribacter sp. | reverse complement strand
CTTCAATAGTTACGCTTTTAAGCATGCTTAAAAATTAAAAAACGACCTCTGTTCCAATCGGGCAGAGGTCGTTACATAACTATATCATAAATTACTATTTTGCGTTATTATTCAACCGTGCAATCAGTTCATCGCCGAGAGCGGTTTTAATATCGATATGCTGTTTGACGGTTTCAACAAACGGATTGTTTTCAAAGGCTCCTCGCACCTGTTCAAAATCAATCACTTTCTGCTTTTTGTTGCCGTCCACTCCAAAACCGGTCTGTGCTGTCATGGAAAACTCTTTCTTGGCATCCTCATAGAGCATTTTATCAAGCGTCACCACGGCATCTTTCCAGATATTCACAATGCGGATAACCTCCTCGGCGGTGATGGTTTCCAAGCGGACATCATACCATTGCTGCATTACCTCCCAAGCCCAGGTCCATTCCAACCGGTAGTAGTCTGTATGCAGTTGCCGGAATACATCCTCGATGTGTTCTACAGTTGTGATGTCCCCTTCGACAATCTGCCGGATAAGATTGAAAATTTCCTTCTGTGGGGCTATCAGGCCGCAAAGGTCCACCCATTCGCCACTTCCCTTTTCTGTATCAGGTCGCAGCCGTGCGCGGATTTCCTCATCGCTGTGGAAAGGAATGTTTTCTAGCCGTTTGATGATAGAGTTCCCGAGAAATTTGTTGATAGCCATGGCATAATACTGTATACCCTTCTTCAGTGCTCCGCTTCTGATATGAGCACTTTGATAGGAATACTCTTCTGATGTCTCGCCGGAAATTGCCTGCAGGGTGCGCAACACCTCCGTACCTCGAAGCATTTTTTGTATCGTATAGGGACTTAGCAGATTGAAATTGATACAGTCCAGCTGGTGCGTATCAGTACGCTTATCACGTTTCGGCCACTTCTGTGCGTCACGGATTGTACCCACGCTTCGCAGATTCACTGCCGGCACCAAGTATGTCTGGTTGTTCTGTTCAATCAGATACGAAAAAGGCAAATCGGACGTATCCGGATGGCTCACGTGCCGTCCCATGATAAGTGAGAATGCTCCGATTTTTGCCGGCCATAGTATATAGGAATCACTCGTTGTCTTTGAGCCTCGCTCTACAATCCCTTGGTGAATCGGGCCCAATTTATAGAGATGGTTGCTTTGGTTCGAACCACTACCGGCATTCAGGAACGAAAACATCCCGGCAATCAACAGACTGGACTTGTGCATTGTCACCGTATATGGTCCTGCAAACACGGCACAGGCCTCACCGTTTTCACCTTGGCAATTACTGAAAAACAGCGAATCGTGAGCCGAAAACAGATGCCCCAGATGACAAGCCTGCCCGACAAAACAGCGTATCAGCGCAGCCCCATCCGTAATGCTGGCCCCGGACGAAATAATAAAGTCTTCAGCCACCACATTGTGTCCGATTATTATGGGTGCTTGTGCATTACTATTAATCGAACCGTTTTCCAAACGTGATGCGCCGTCAATGGTAGTGTTGTCGCCGACTGCCACATTCCGGATAGTACCCGTATTGATAATATGCACCTGATTGCCGATGGTGCCACGGTCTGATGAAACGCTCTCCGTATAGCGGGCAATGATATTTTTCAGCTTTTCAGTCAAAGGAGGATAATGACGGTAAAGAGCAATGATATATGCCAAATGTGCCGATAGATTATTGAAAATAGGCATCTCGCGCCCTCCGGTTTCATTAAGCACAGCCACCTGCGTACCATTCCCGAACGAACTGTGTCCCTCCGTCACAATCAGATTGGCATTTTGGATAAAACACTCTTCTCCGATATTATAATTGGCGATATAGTTTGGAATATTTTCAATCAACGTATTATTGCCCACTTGACAATTATGTAGTGTCACATAACTCAGTCCCGAATGTTTTGGGACACCTCCATTGAGAATAAATTCATGTTCAAATACTCCAAGACGGATGTCGCCGGAAAAGCGTGTATGGTGAATGAAGTCTGTTTTAAAGTCCTGAGCAACAAGAACCCGTTGCCAGTCGGAGGCTGTACAGCCCTGACAGGAAAGCAATGCAATTTCTTCCTGCGTAAGATTTCGTAAGTTCATCGATTTGTAGTTTTAAAATTACTTGACAAATAATTATATATACTTTTGCACTCCCCTATTTTAGAGCATGCAATTCTGACAATGGATTAACACTCATTATTTTGTATCTTCCACAAATAATCTTGGTATAAATAAAATATAACAAGCATAAATATAAACATCGGTCTAGAATCCTCCATCATCAGTATATAAATATTACCGGATATAAACAAAGAAGTGACAGTTGCTATCACTAAATACAAACAACGTTTAGACCGTATCATCCTAATAACAGGTCCTATAAAATAATATAAAATAAATAGAACTCCCACAATTCCCGCATCTAACCAATATTCAAAAAAAGTATTGTGCGAATTATGAGCCTCTACAGACACATAAGGAGAATTGGCATACCATTCTTCAGTCATAGCATCTTTATAAACGCCTAAACCCCAATATTTATAGTCACTCCAATGAGTTATACTCTCTTTCAGCACACCCAATCTTGACGACACTGTAAATCCGTAATAATCACCCTCTTTCACATGCTCGATTTCATTTTTCATTTCCCTGTAACGCTCAGCACAAATTTTAGACCATAAATCATATCCTACGATAAGCATTAATAAACTAAAACCGAGAAAGTATAATTTAAAACGAAGTGATTTCTTCACCCAATAAATAATAGATAAAAACAGCATTCCTACACTAAGAGCCAAAAGAGCTCCTTTTGTTACCGTGAATGACAGAAAGATTAAAGATAAAACCAAAACAACAATGCTACTAAATAACTCTCTCTGTTTAGAAACAATTTTATCATATTTTAATATAGCGAAATATGATATCAAGGCAGTTATACACAAATAAGTCGCTTGCGGCTCCAAATAAATAAATCCCCCCAACATATCCATATTACAACCAAAACGACTTTGGTATAAATAATCGAGCGTCTCTCTCGGTTCTGAAAATATAGAGAGTCCTGTTACACAAAAAAACTTGGCAAAATTAAATACAAGTACCCCCCAACAAAAAGCCTTCAAAGCCTTCCACAAAATATGAGGTGTTATAAATCTTTTAGCAGATAACAGATAAAGAGTAATTACCAAAAAATACAGAAGTAATGGCTCTGTCGTCTTCCAGGCGACTTTATACCCTATCGGTTCCCCCATCAAAGAAAACAAGTAATGCACCACTAAATAAACACAAAGCACGATAGGAAGCATCAAATACTTCCATTCTTTCCGCACCTCTTTGACAAAGCCCTTAAAATCTATTCTGATATTGATAAATAAAGCACACAGTAATATAATATAAAAAGTGACATTATAGAGAACATGTATACTTCCCAATAAAAAAAAGAGAATAACAAAAGCCCATACACGAATATCTTTTACCATAGACAAGCATTTTATAGTTTTCTAACACCAGCCCCCCATAAATACACCTACAACATATCTTTCCTGCTTAAATTTTATCCAAACCTTTAGTATATTTCAACCAATAATACTTCAATGGATTTTTATATTTAAGTTGCTTCCAGGGACGACTGCTATGAGGTCGATGCCATACAGGCAACGTAGTGAACAAATAATTTTTGAATCCCTCTTTTAAAGATTGATGAGAAATTGTCACATCATGCCAGTTCTTTTCAGGGTCCAATGAATGGAAATCAAAACTACGTAGGAAATTCAAAGTCAATAAAGAGCAACAAAAACTACAATGTCTCTTTTCCGCATACACCATATTTTCGTTACCCTTTGCAAACAAATAAGGATAATTAATATCCCCATGCTCATCAACAGTAACTGCAGCTGCCATTCCACAATCATTTCTCTCCAACGCTCCATCAAATAAAGATTGCAAAGTATCTTTTTTCACCAGAACATCCGATTCAACAATTAATAAACCAGCCTCTGCTGCTATTGCGCGCTCCTGCGCCATTTGCAAGACAAACAAGTAATTTGGTGAAGGATGTGTCGTTATATCTGAAAGATTCACTAATTCAAAACCCCATTTCTCTGAAGCTTCTTGCAATTTAAGTGTATTTTCAGCAGTACTGAAATCATTATACACGGTATAGATAAAAGGAGTCTTAAAATCTGATGACATAACAGCTTCAATGGTTTGCAATGTCAAATCAATAGAATCCTTTACAGGAGTGATGATATGAATACTTTTCATTTTAAAATCGCTTATATATTTAAATGGCTCACTTACTTTACAAATATACACCAAACTGCTCGTTTTACCAAATCTCAGTTTTAAATAGAAGGATATTTGTTTTTCCGGACATAATCAACGAAAGAATAGTCAAAATCATCCTTTTCTCCTGCCTTAAAATCTTGTCTGTTAACCTCTTTCCACACATTCTCATCTACATTGGGAATAAAAGTATCCCCCTGCACTTCTGTATGAACAATGGTCAGATATAGTCGATCTGCGTACTCCCAAGCTTGTCTGTAAATGCTTCCGCCACCAATCACAAACACTTCATCTTCATGTTGCACCATATTTAATGCATCTTCCAAGCTTGCTGCCATTTCGCATCCTTCTGCTTTATACAAACTATTTCCGGAAATAACAATATTCCGTCTCTTAGGCAAAGCCCGGCCAATGGATTCAAATGTTCGGCGTCCCATGATTACCGTATGGCCGGAAGTTATTGCCTTAAAATGTTTCAAATCAGATGACATATGCCATACAAGACCATTATCTCGTCCAATCACACCGTTCTCGGCGGCTGCAACAATCATGCTTAAAATCATAAAAACAATCGTATTAGCGTTACTACACAGAAATTTCACCCTTTATATGCGGATGCGGATTATAATCGATTAATTCAAAATCCTCAT
Source organism: uncultured Odoribacter sp. (assembly GCA_934725835.1). Lineage (GTDB taxonomy): Bacteria > Bacteroidota > Bacteroidia > Bacteroidales > Marinifilaceae > Odoribacter. Next base: position 8,143 of record CAKVCR010000049.1, on the reverse strand, counting down.
ACCTAAAATTGAAAATATCCTTCACATCCGGATTAATGCTCATTTGCGGTAATTTTCTTGGTTCTCTTGTCAACTGCATTTTCACTTGCTCAATATGATTCAAATAAATATGCGCATCTCCCAGCGTATGCACAAATTCGCCTGCCTGCAATCCGCAGACCTGCGCAATCATCATTGTCAACAATGCATAAGAAGCTATATTAAACGGTACTCCCAAAAAAGTATCTGCACTCCGCTGATATAGCTGACAAGACAGACGTCCATTCACCACATAGAATTGGAATAAAACATGGCAAGGTGCAAGTGCCATATTCTCTATATCCCCGGCATTCCAGGCACTGACTATTAAGCGTCTGGAATCCGGTGTATTTTTTATATCATGGATAACTTGAGTAATTTGATCTAAATGCGACCCATCCGGTCTCGGCCATGAGCGCCATTGATAGCCATAAATATGCCCCAATTCACCATGTTCATCAGCCCATTCATTCCAAATTCTAACTCCATGATCCTGCAAATATTTCACATTCGTATCTCCCTTCAAGAACCACAGCAGTTCATAAATAATCGATTTCAAATGCAATTTTTTTGTTGTCAACAGGGGGAAACCTGCTTGCAAATCAAAACGCATCTGATGACCGAACACACTGATAGTACCTGTACCGGTACGATCTGTCTTCTCTGCCCCCTCCTTCAAAATTCTATCTAACAAATCCAAATATTGCCTCATAACAATCAAAACATGAAATTCTCTGCAAATATATAATATTTTTCAAGTATAACATTCCCTAAACGAATCCGGTATACGCAGAATCGTCATCATTATTTTTTACGAATCAGCATTAAACCATGACGAATAGGAAACAGGATGTTTTCAACCCGTTCATCTGCTTGCACCAAATCATTAAAATCAAGAATACCTCTTGTTTGAGCATCTTTGCTTTCACTATCCAACACCTTGCCTTCCCACAGGACGTCGTCTGCAACAATCAGGCCTCCCGGGCGCACTCTATCTATCACCATTCGATAATATTCTGTATATTGCCGCTTATCTGCATCGATAAAGACCATATCAAACATACCATCCAATGTTGGAATAATCTCACATGCATCCCCTATATGAAAGATAATTCTCTTGCCAAATCCGCTACGCACGATATATTCCTGTGTAAAATCTTCTATCTCATCATTAATATCAATCGTGTGCAGCACCCCTCTTTCCATCCCCATTGCCATTGAAATAGCAGAATAACCGGTATATGTTCCTATCTCCAACACTCTTTCTGCATTTATCATCCTGCACAGCATTTTCAAGAACTGGCCCTGCATATTTCCTGACAACATTCTGGGACGCAACACCTTCCGATGTGTATCCCTTGACAGTTGGACTAAAATATCCGGTTCCCTTTCAGAATGTTTTTCAATATATTCTTCTAAATCAACAGTTAGTTCCATACTCACATAATCTATTTATAAACCAATACTGATTGTTTATCAGCAGCAAAAATTTCCTTTGCAACCTGCAACAGAAGATCGGGAGTCAAACTATTTACTTCTGTACAAATATCTTCCAACTCATCAACCTTACCATAGATCAGAAAACTTTTTCCTATTGATAACATCATATTCTCATAATTCTCGGACGACAAGGTTATTTGCCCAATCATTTGACGTTTAGCTTTACATAATTGCATCACGCCCAATTGCTTGTCACAAAACATATCCATTTCCTTCCGCACCAGACGCAAGCAACGCTCCTGATCCTCTGCATCACACCCATAATAAACGGTAAATACCCCCGTATCGGAATAAGGTGTATAAGCAGCCTCTACATTGTAAGCCAATCCAAATTTTTCACGGATATTCAGATTAAGCCTGGAATTCATCCCCGTCCCCCCCAACATATTCACCAACAGCGATAATGCCAAACGATTATCCTGCATATAATCATAGGCAACATTCCCTATAACGCAATGATTTTGGTAAGTATCCTTTTCTATAACACGCATTTGCGGTTGATATATCTCCGGTTTCAACCGAACCAAAGGATTTACGTCTCCTTCAATATCACCAAAATAACGTTCAATCAACTTTACCAATTTCTCAAATGGAAAATCGCCTATGGAACTGATGACCATCCTCGAAGGTGAATAGTTACGCTTCACAAATCGCAATATACTTTCGCGATTCAACATCCTCACAGCTTTTTCACTTCCTAATATATTCCGGCCAATAGGATAACCTCCGTAAATCAATTCTTCAAAATCATCAAAAATCAATTCGCTCGGACTATCTTTATATGAATTTATCTCATCAAGCACCACCTCCTTCTCCTTTTCAATCTCCTTTTCCGGAAAAATCGAATTGAATACAATATCGGCAAACAATTCTAGAACACGCTCATAATCTGTAGGCAGAAAAGACGCATATATGCACGTATCCTCCTTGGTAGTATAAGCATTCAATTCACCTCCGACATCCTCAATCCTACTCAATATATGATAAGCTTTCCGTTTCTCTGTTCCCTTAAAAATCACATGCTCGATAAAATGCGCCACACCCTCCTCACACGGTTGCTCATCACGACTTCCCACACCAATAATCAAACCACACCAGGCAGCCTTCCCTGCTATCTGCTGATGAATCACTTTCAACCCATTCTTCAAAATATAAGTCTGATACATATCCCTCTACGAAAACAACCTTTTTTTTACAAAGAAACCTACGACCCTGATATTTTCATCTATCAGAATCATAGGCTCGTTCACCACCCTCTCACAAAAGAGAGTTTATTTCAAAACTATATTTGCTAATCAAACAAAGACCGACAATTATTTTTGAAACAATTTTTCAAAGTCAGCCATAGAGATTTCCTGTTCTTCCAACTTCATATTTTCGCGGATAACAGCAAACACCTTATTGTCCATTGCTCTTTCATACAGATTGTGACGTTGCTTTTCATCCTCCAGCAATCTTGCTGCAAATCCATCCAACTGTTCGTCAGTCAAACCGTACAAGCCGTATTGTTGCAGCTGAGCCGCAGCAATCTGACGAGCTTCTGCTTTCATATCTTCCGTTTCAACCTTCACATCATGCTCTTTCATGATAGCAGATTTCACCAACTGCCATTTGAACTCATCACGATAACCGTCAAAATCACGCTCTACCTCCTCTGCTGTCATATTCTCATTCACAGCAACAATCCAACGTTTCAAGAATGCTTCCGGCAATACGACATCTTCGTTTTTCTTCACAAATTTGTCCTTTGCATCTATTGTAAAGCGGTATTCAGAATGTCCTTTCAGCTGTTTTTCAATATCTTCTTTCACACGGGCACGGAAATCTGCAACATCCTTCACAGCACCTTCGCCGTACAATTTCGTAAACAACTCCTCATTCACCTCGGCATCAACATAACGTTTGATTTCTTTAATGATGAAGCAATAATTCTCTCCTGATTTCTCAGCATCCTCTTTGCTTATGCCCAACATTGCTGCAAAATCCGTTTTATTAGGATAAGCCTTCACAGCATTGAATTTCACCTCTTCGCCAACCTTCTTGCCCTTGAATGCATTCAATGCTTCTTCATCTTTCATATAGTGAAGCGACATAGAGGCATCTTCATTCTTAATGCCATCCTCTTTTACTTCGCCATTCTCATTCAACTCTATCAATTCGCCTTTCAGGAACTCATCTCCGGCAATCTCATCCACTACTACCATGTTACCGTTATTCTTGCAAATTCCCTCAATCTGCTTGTCGACCATTTCATCGTCAACTTTGATAATATAATAAGGCACTTTCTCACGCTTGCTCATTTTTGCATTCACCTCCGGAGACAAAGCGATATCATACAAGAATTCAAAATTCCCTCCATCCAGATCAAATGGTTTCTGCTCTGTTTCATTTGGCAACGGCTCGCCCAGAATCTGCAAATCATTATCTTTAATATAGTTATTCAAAGCTTCGCCCAATACATTATTGAGTTCTTCCACCAACAATGATTTTCCGTACATTTTCTTTACCATCCCCATCGGAGTTTTACCTTGACGGAAGCCGTTTACAACAACTTTTTTCTGATAATCCTTCAGCGCTTTCTCTACGCGTTCTGCGTAATCCTCTTTACCTAATTCAATCTTAATGGTTGCATTCAGATTGTCAATCTGGTTTTTAGTTATATTCATGCCAAATTATTTGATATTATACTATATTTCCATCATAAAAAAGCCACCTCGTTTCAAGGCGGCTTTCCTGCTCAGTACGGGCGAAGGGACTCGAACCCCCAAGTCTCGCGACACTAGATCCTAAGTCTAGCGTGTCTACCAATTCCACCACGCCCGCATGCCATATTTTGACGTTGCAAAGGTAATATCAAAATCAAAAAATCCAAATCTAAAATTGATTTTTTTTCATTTTAATCTCAATATCGCTATAAATAACAATTATTTTGCTATTTGAAATATTTTTTATATCTTTGTAGACGAGTTATCAACCAATACAAATATTTAAAAAAAAGACCATGAACACACACTTAATCACTGCTATAAGTGCTTTACTTTTCATGCTTATGACAAGTTGTGACAGTCCGATACGTATAGAGGCTGATAAAATCATATCAAACAACGAAATCATCATCAGTCAGGATGAGAAGCTCTCTTTGGAAAAAGCACAAAAGCATTTCGCTGAAAAACGGGCAGAAACACTTAAGCATCCTACAGAAGATGCTCCCTACTACTCGTTGAAATCGGAAGATATCAACAAATTAAGTTTCACAAAACTTCCCTACTACTGTTTAGACACGTCTTTTATCGCCCAAGATTCCGACACGGTCAATCTGCTCAATCATATTCATCCGATAAAAGACACTCCCTTGTACATTGGAAAACTGCATAGTAAATATGCCATTATCATGAACCTTCATCCCTGCAAAGACAATAATTGGGAATCCGGGTTTACTCTCGAGGGTATCGAATATTTTCAAAATCTATTCAACTGGCTATCACTGGCTTTAAACGAATCCGGAACTCAAAAGTTTTATGTACTCGAATCTATGGGGATTCACTACATCGTATACTATGCCAAACCGGACGAACCCTATTTTTGCAACTTCCCCGGTAGTATAAGAATGGACAAAACATCCTTTCTTCAACACATTTTAGATAGATACAGCAATATTAATAAAGCAAAATAACTACCTTTAGACCCACAAAAATCAAAGCGTAGTGATTGAAATTAAGAACATCCATAAAAGTTACGGTACATTAGAAGTACTCAAAGGGATTGACCTCGTCATACCCGAGCACAAGGTAGTAAGCATCACAGGAGCAAGCGGTGCAGGCAAAAGTACTTTATTGCATATCCTGGGCACCTTAGACCTCCCCGACTGTGGAGAGGTCTTATATGACAAACAAAACGTCGCACAGCTCTCCTCCAATAGATTGGCGATATTCCGCAACCGCAACATCGGGTTTGTATTCCAATTCCACCACCTTCTGCCGGAATTCAATGCGCTCGAAAATATCTGCATTCCTGCCTGGATAAAAGGAGAGAACAAGAGGGATGCAGAAAAACGCGCCTTAAAACTACTGGAACTGTTAGGTCTCAGGGAACGCTCCACGCACAAACCGTCAGAGTTGTCCGGAGGCGAACAACAGCGTGTATCCGTTGCCCGTGCGCTCATCAACTCGCCTAAAGTAATCTTGGCTGACGAACCGTCCGGCAATCTTGACACACACACTAAATGCGAGCTACACCAACTGTTCTTCAATCTCCGGGACGAACTCAAACAGACCTTTGTCATCGTCACTCACGACCGAGAACTGGCAGACATGTCCGACCTGAAAATATCCTTACGGGATGGCAAAATAGAGGGAATTCTATAATTCCAAGGATTCCCAACAAGACAACACCCGGTTTTCTGCCACACCACTGCCATAATTTATGGTTTCCCGACAGGACTTCAATTGCTTGCTCAAAGCTTTGGAGAATGCGCTTCGCACCATCATTTCTGCTGTGTTCAAAGACTTTCTCCGCTTTCCGTCACCTCGCCAGGCTTTCAGTTCACGCTCCAACACACCCAATATTTCATCGCAGTCTTGCCGACATGCCCACTCCAGCCATCTGTCAAGATTGAAAAATTCACACCACACTCTCTCCAGACTTCCGCTTGTTTCCCTCGCATCCCGACCGAACATATTCTTACGGATATAATCTGTGGCATAGTATCCCGAAGCATCTTCATTCATAAACTCCAACAAGCGTTTCACATCCCCATTTCTCCAGTCTCCCCGTTTAAAGACTGACACATAATCGTCCTCTCCCAATGCCAGACATTGCCTGTAGTACCTAAGTACTGTTTTCAAATCCAACTGCTCCAACAGCTCTCTGCGATTATGACGCATCTGCATAAACTGGCCCCACAAATTGCCATCTGCTGAACCATTGCTCTTTTTCACCGCACAAGTCCAATCACCGGCATATACAAAACGCATTGAATTCCACACATCGCCACGTCTGATTGCATCTTCCAACTTTGCCTCGTCTATCCCCAGCAGCATCAACAACCCCTTCGTCATATCTTCTTCCAGGCACTTTTCATAGGCATACTCCTTAGAGCGGATATTCCATCTGCCGTCACCTCCTTGGACCATATTTTTCAATTGCCAACGCAAAATCTTGGCAGCCATATTTCTTTCACCGACCGACATACGCCCGAATAACATAATCCCTGTTCCCGGATGTTCCAAATACTCCACCTCCACCTCTTTGCCATCTCCGGCAAACACCACTCCACACTGATCCATGGCATCCAGCGGCTGATTCTTGCTTTCCATAACAATGCAACCTGCTATCCCCGCTTCTTGCGACACCTTGGTTATTGCGCCCTGCAATGCTTTCCGGTATTCTTCCGGCATATCGGTATCGACACAGATTTTTAAAGGTGTTTCCTTTGAAATATTCCAATGAATTCCTCTACTGCATTCTGCACAGCCGAAAGGATTGATTCCATAGTCTACAGCCTTCTGAACCTTAAAAGGACTGTCCGGAAACATAATAACACACTTCCCACAATCCTGTGGCAACAGTTTCAACGCCACAGACACATCCACATATGCCTTTCCATTCTCGGCTGCCATCTCCACAACGCCCTGCTTGGTGCTGATATTCACACAATGCCGCACCCTGAAACAAACACCGTCAACACCCGCCGTAATGCCCATTATAGCGGGAGCATCAAAATCTGATATCCACAAACTCTTGTCAAAGCTATACCATTCACCCGATTCCTTCAGCCAGTCCGTAATCTCCAGCAGATAACCGCCATCCATTCGCCTGCCGGCCTTCCAGGTTTTCTGTGGGATTTTCAGTCCACCCAATTCCGGATGCTCTCCACTCATCCATCCCTTGCCGGTCATCTGCTCCGTTACTGCCACTCCATACACATTCAAATCACCGTCTTCACCGGCACGCAACGAGAACACCCCCTTCGATGCCAACGCTTCGCCATACATTCCCCTGCCTTTGTCTATCTGTGCCGTAATCATAAAATCACGGTCCAACAATCCTTCCGCTATCAGAACATAAATCTTATCATTGGATTTATATACAGGCAACAAACCGTCTGCCACAACATTCAAATCCATATTCTTGCCCTGTGCCATCGATTCTCTCATCACCCCGACAAGAGAACACCACAGGCAAGTCATAAAAAATAACACCTTCAAATTCATTACAATTCCATTATCGAGTTAACACTATTTCTCCAACTGTCCCAATATGCTCCGCGACACTTTTTCAGGCTGCGTTCCATCTTTTGCAACCCCTCTTTCAACAATGCCACAACGTCAGGATATGTCCCTCGCTCCGATTTGACAAATTTCAAAACGCCGTCTGTATACGTCCAAAGCAAAAAACGGCGCCAGGGGCTCTCCATATCCTTCGCAAGTAACATCTCCCTCACCGTATCCAAATATTCAGCCACCGGGAATTCCCCTATTCCGTTACGTTCACAATCAGCGATGAATTTAGACCGATACACAAAAGCATCAACCGCTGTTTTAGCCCATTCCTCCCGCCACTCCATCGGCCACATGTCATTTTCAGCCAATGCGTATGTCTGTAAAAACGCCAAAGCCCGCTTCTG
>CAKVCR010000048.1 GCA_934725835.1 uncultured Odoribacter sp. | reverse complement strand
AACCTATCACTTCCTTCTGAGCAACGGTATTGCCAACCTTCAGACCTTTTGCAAAACGAGACAAATGCATATAAGTTGTCGTATAAACACTATTGTGTTTTATTTTTACATAATTACCACCTCCATTTGCCTGATAACCTTTAGCAATTACTCGACCACTACCAATGGCATACACAGGTGTTCCTGTGGGAGCAGCATAATCAACACCATGATGCGCACGATAACGTTTCAATACAGGATGGTATCTACTATTGGTAAAACGTGAGGATATTCTGAAAAAATCCAGCGGAGCTTTCAGAAATGCTCCTTCCAAACTATTTCCCTTATCATTGTAAAATAATATTTCTCCATCTTGCTCAAAAGGTATCGCATAATAGGTACTGTCACCATGGCGAAAAGATGCTGCAATGATATTAAAGTTCAACAAATCCTTACCATCAACATTTTCCTGTTCATAAATCACACGAAATTCATCCTGCTTCTGCAAACCGAAGAAATCTATCGTCCATCCAAATATATTAGATAATACCACAGCCAACTGTGGATCTGTTTCCTCTTTCTGCATAGCAACCCATAACGAAGACTCTACTTCTCCCATCACCTCTTTTTTTACCCATATTACCGGATTTTCGCCACGAGTCACTTTGTAATCACCACGCAAATCAAATACTACATAAGATTTAGGATTTTCTTCATATACAAAAAATTCAACAACCGGAACACTATCGCAAGTTGTAAAAACAGCATATGACTGACCACTTCGAATTTTACGAACATCAAAAACATCTTTGGCCGCTACATTCAAATCATGCACCTGACGAATCGAAAGACCATGTTTTTCCAATATCGTAGAAAGGCTTTGATTTACCTTCACCAAACCATAATCTACATTATAATCATCAACCGGAATTCCATATTTATATACAATTTCCTGCACTTCAACCGAATCAGTAACCTCTATCTCGTCCAGCAACTCCATGTCATGATTCTTGGGAATAAATATCACCACCAACAAAATAATACCCAACAGTGATGATAATAAAATCTGTTTTTTCTTAGATAATAACATTTTGAAACTTCTTTTTCCACACAATAAACCAAATCACAGCGATACAAACACATACACCACCTATGCAATAAGCAGTGGCTGAAGTCAAACGTAACCCTTCTGGTGCAATGCAAAGGTATGTTGAACAGACACAAGTCATAAACAATGCCGGAATCAACGTTATCCAATAGTATATACCTTTTCTTGCCAGATAAACAGTTACAGCCCAAAGCGTAAACACAGACAACGTCTGATTAGCCCAAGCAAAATAACGCCAAATCATATCGAAGCCTGTAGCATCTTTCAAACTATACAACAATAATCCTATCGCAGCTATAAACATCGGGATACAAATATACAAACGATGTCGGATACTGCGCTGCTCCATGCCCATAAAATCAGCAACAATTAATCGAGCAGAACGGAAGGCAGTATCTCCTGAAGTAATGGGAGCAGCTATTACCCCTAAAATAGCCAATACTCCCCCAACAGTACCGAGCCAATCCTTTGTTATCGCATCAACAATCACCGAAGCATTGTTTTCACTCATCCCATTTTCATGATAGAAATAAGTTGCTGCAGCAGCCCAAATTAAGGCAACAATACCCTCTGTTATCATTGAACCATAAAATACCGGACGGCCATACTTCTCATTTTTAAGACAACGTGCCATCATCGGGGACTGTGTTGCATGAAAACCAGAAATAGCTCCACAAGCAATACTGACAAACATAATTGGGAAGATTGGAAGATTCTGTGCATTGGGGTGAGTGTTACGTATACCATCCCACAATTCTGGAAGTTCCGGACTGTTGACATACAACATCAGCAAAATGCCTACTGCCATAAATAACAAAGCAACAGCAAACAATGGATATATTTTACCGATAATCTTATCCACTGGCAATAACGTCGCCAGAATATAATATACAAAAACAACAATTATCCAAAATGTCGTATCCAATGTCTCCGGTGTCAATTTTGCCAACAAGCCAGCAGGTCCTGCCACAAATACTGCTCCCACCAATACCATTAACAAAACTGTAAACACTCGCATAATTTGCTTTGCTGTCACCCCAAGATAACGTCCAATAATTTCCGGTAGACTTTCTCCGTCATGACGCAGAGACAACATACCCGATAAATAATCATGCACAGCTCCTGCAAAAATACTCCCCAACACAATCCATAAGTAAGAAGCCGTTCCAAATTTTGCGCCCATAATAGCCCCGAATATAGGTCCTAAACCGGCGATATTCAGAAATTGGATCATAAATATTTTCCACGTAGGCATGGGAATATAATCAACCCCATCCGTTTTTGTCAACGCGGGAGTCTTACGAGCAGCATCAGGACCAAAAAGACGTTCCACGAAACGGCCATAAACGAAATAGCCGACAATCAATGTCAACAGACAAATTGTAAAAGAAATCATACCACTATTAGCTTAAAAACATTTCATTTATACCATATTTATTTCCTACGGCTTCTTTTCTCCTTCTTATTTACCGTCCTTCTGCCTTTTTTTACTTCTTTGCCTCCTTCATGCTCCACACGACCCTCCTCTTCTTTTTCAGCCAACTCATAATCCAACTGTCGTGCTACTAAATTTGCTTTAGCCACCCTTACTTTAACTTTGTCTCCCAATTGATATGTCTTATGATGATAACGCCCTGTGATGCAATAATTCTTTTCATCAAATTCATACGCATCATCCTCTAACTCTGTCATAGACACCAATCCTTCACATTTACAGTCATCCAATTCAACATAAAAACCCCATTGCGTCACTCCAGAAATCGTTCCTTCAAAAACTTGCCCTATTTTATCAGCCATAAATTCGACTTGTTTGTATTTAATAGAGGCTCTCTCTGCATTGGCAGCGACTTGCTCCATATCAGAAGAATGCTTACAGAATTCTTCATATTTCTCCTTGTTTGCAGAGCGACCGCCCTCCAAATAACGCTGCAACAACCGATGTACCATCACATCTGGATATCGACGAATCGGTGAAGTAAAATGCGTATAATAATCGAAAGCCAAGCCGTAATGTCCAATATTGTCAGTTGAATATTCAGCCTTTGCCATCGTTCTTACTGCCAACGTCTGAATCATACTCTGCTCCGGTTTCTCTCGAACTTCTGCCATCAAATTATTCATAGACGTCGTCAAAGCTTTACGACTACCTGTTTTCACACCATAGCCAAAGCGGGCCACAAAACGATTAAAATCTTCCAATTTTTCAGGCAACGGTTGCTCATGAACACGATAGACGAAAGTTTTTGCTTTTTTACCAGCTTGAGGTCGTCCAACAAATTCTGCAACCTTCTTATTAGCCAACAACATAAACTCCTCTATCAGCTTATTCGCTTCTTTAGAACGCTTGAAATAGACTCCGGTAGGATGCCCTTTTTCATCCAGATAAAACTTCACTTCTTCCCGGTCAAAATCTATAGCACCAGCTTTAAAGCGTTCGGCTCTCAGTTTTTGAGCCAAATCATTCAACAACAACACTTCTTTCCTGTAATCTCCCTCTCCTCCTTCAATTATTGCTTGTGCCTCCTCATACGTAAAACGCCTGTTTGAACGTATCACTGTACGCCCAAACCACTGTTCCTGTACCTTCGCATCCGCATCCATTCGGAATATAGCAGAAAAACACAATTTATCTTCATCAGGACGCAACGAACAGACTCCATTACACAAACGTTCGGGCAACATTGGAATTGTACGATCAACCAAATATACAGATGTAGCACGAGCATATGCCTCTTTATCCAAAGCTCCATTTTCCTTCACATAATAACTGACATCTGCAATATGTACACCCACTTCATATTCTCCATTTTTCAACTCTCTGACAGAAAGGGCATCATCAAAATCCTTTGCATCTGCAGGGTCTATTGTAAAAGTGACAACGTCACGAAAATCTTTTCTATTCCGCACCTCATTTTCAGGAATTTCCAAGGAAATTTTCTCTGCAATTCTCTCAACACTTGCAGGGAATTTCACCGGAAGTTCATACTCTGCCATAATAGCATTCATCTCCGTGTCATTATCACCCGGACGTCCTAACACCTCTGTAACCTCACCTACTGGATTCTTTTGATTTTCAGGCCAATTATTAATCTTTACGACAACCTTATCGCCATCCTTTGCTCCATGCAAGTTCTCCATAGGCAAAAACACATCATAAGGCAATTGCTTGCCTGATGGCACTAGAAAGGCATAACTTCCAGAACACTGCACGATTCCAACAAAAGTTCCACGGCTTCTCTCTAATATTTCAACAACCTCACCTTCCGGTCTACGATTACGACTACGAGCATACACCAACACCTTCACCTTATCTCCATTCAAAGCATGCTTCAAATTCGGGAATGCAACAAAAACATCCTCCGAGCATTCGTCCGACTGGATATAAGCAGCTCCCTTGGCTGTTAAATCTACGACGCCCACAACATAAGCTCCTACACTTTTAAATTTATATCTTCCTGTCGAAATTTCATCCAATACTCCTTGACGCCCCATTTCCCGCAACACTTCTGAAATCTGACGTTTCATATCCATTTTACGTGCCTGAATATGCTGAGCCACTTCCTTATAATTAAAACTTTGCGATGGATGATTAGCCATAAATGTAGTAAGCCGCTCCCACAAATCAGTCTTACTCATCGTTGGCTCACATTTTTTCTTTTTCTTATTCATATCGATAAATTTTGACCCCTAAATGTAAAGATTTTAATTGATATTTGTATTACATTTGTGATTAATTAATCTCAAAAAACGCACATGACTACTTACAAACACTTCATTTGTTCCGTGGGATTACTATCCCTCGTATTATTGGCATTCAGCTGTGCCTCAGAAACAAAAAAAGAAACAAAGGCTATAAACAAAACCACTATTGAGGTAGCGACACCTTATTTTACAAACTACCTAAATGGTCAGACAACCCCTTACACAGACAAAACACATATAGCCTTATCAGACATTGACAAACAACAAGCCTCAGTATGGCAAGCTTGGGTGAATGCCAATAACAGCTTTTCCGAACAAAAACTTCCTCAATTAGAAAAACTCGCCGATGCTAAATCTGGCAATTGGTTATTGCCTGCCTCTCTAGAGCCAAATGCAATAATGTCATTTTATTGGGGCTATAAAGGAGGGCCCATCCCACAAGGAGGATATCCACTTTTTCTATACTTGCATGGTTCTGGCCCCAAAGAGCAAGAATGGAGTACTGGTCTTTTAATCTGTAACGGCTTCGATGATGCTCCCTCCGCTTATTTTATTCCTCAAATTCCTAATGAAGGCGAATACTATCGCTGGTGGCAGAAATCTAAACAATTTGCTTGGGAACGCCTACTTAGACAAGCATTTGTAAGTAACAAATTCAACCCTGATAAAATCTACTGTTTCGGTATTTCAGAAGGCGGCTATGGCAGTCAACGCCTCGCTTCATTCTACGCAGACTATCTTGCTGCAGCCGGTCCCATGGCCGGAGGAGAGCCACTTAAAAATGCTCCGGTGGAAAACTGCCGCAACATTGCATTCTCTCTCCGCACAGGAGCTGATGATGCAGGATTCTATCGCAACAAACTGACGCAATATACAAAAGATGAGTTTGCACGCCTACAATCTCTTTACCCCAACAGCTTTATCAACAAAATAGAATTGATTCCCGGACATCAACACGCTATTGACTACAAACCGACAACACCTTGGTTAAAACAGCACACACGCAATCCGTATCCAAAATCATTCAACTGGGAAAACTTTGAAATGGACGGCTTATACCGCAAAGGCTTCTACAATCTGGCTGTCGTTGAACGCTCCAATGACAACGAAGAAAGCCGTACTTATTACGAAATGAACATCAATGACAATAAAATTGATCTCAAAGCAGAGATTGTAACCTATAAGTGCATTGAAACAGACCCTTATTGGGGTATTCAACTAAAATTTGAGAAAAGCTACCAACCTGCTACAAAAGGCAAGATTATCATCTACTTAAACGAGCAATTAGTCGACCTTAAACGTGAAGTAGTTCTCACTGTCAACGGCAAAGAGCTATTTAAAGGAATTGTAAAACCTGAATTGCGCCACCTTATCAACAGTTGCGCCACATTCTTTGATCCCCAACGACTCTACCCGGCTGCCATTGAAGTTGAAATAGGCAAATAATTAAAAATCAAAAGGCTAAAAACAATTGTTTTTAGCCTTTTGATTTTTCTCAAAGAAATTATTATTTAATCAATCCTTTGTCGAATTTCTCCTTTACTTTCACCAGCATATCATCAGTCATGCTCTTCAAATCAAATTTAGGAGCCCATCCCCACTCTTCGCGAGCACAAGAGTCATCCATACTATTAGGCCAGCTATCAGCAATAGCCTGTTTTACAGGATCAATCTGATAATCCATCTTGAAATCCGGAAGATGTTTGCGAATTTCTGCAGCAATCTGCTCCGGCTCAAAGCTCATAGAAGCGATATTGAAGCTATTGCGGTGTTTCAATTTTGCAGGATCAGCCTCCATCAACTGTACAACAGCATTCAAAGCATCCGGCATATACATCATATCCATGTAAGTTCCTTCTTTAACATTACAAGTAAAAGAACCTTTACGGATAGCATCATAATAAATTTCCACAGCATAGTCCGTTGTTCCACCACCAGGCAAAGTCACATAAGAAATCAAACCCGGGAATCGCACACTACGAGTATCCACTCCAAAACGGTTGAAATAATAATCACTCAACAACTCTCCTGTCACTTTGCACACACCATACATCGTAGTATTAGAACGCTGCAAAGTATCTTGCGGAGTTTTATCCTTCGGAGTATCATTACCAAATGCACCAATTGAACTAGGGGTAAACACTGCACAATTATTATCTTTTCCGATATACAAAGCATTTGTCAATGCACCAATATTGATATCCCATGCTAATTTGGGGTTTTTCTCACCTGTCGCAGACAACAAAGCCACCAAATTGAAAATAGTATCAATACCATACTTCTTTACAATAGCTGTATAAGCCTCTCCATCCAAAGCATTCAGCTCTTCAAATGGTCCAGCTTCAGCCAAAACACGGCATTTATCGGCACTGATATCAGCTGCCACTACATTGTTATTACCATAAATTGACCTTAAATGAGGAACCAGTTCAGAACCGATTTGTCCTCCGGCACCAACGATTAATATCTTTTTCATCGCAGAGTTAAATTATAATTCTAAAACGTTGCAAAAGTAACCATTTAAACGCTTACTTATTTGAAATTTGTTATAATTTTTGCGTTTTAACTAAAAAAATCCGCCGTTTTTATCACACTCTGTTTCATAATAGGAATCTATTCCCAAATTTTGCTGTTTATAAGCTTTCACTGCCAGCTGGTCACATCTTTCATTTCCTGGATTATCAGCATGTCCTTTCACCCAAACAAACTTAACTTGATGCTTTCTATAAATTGACAAAAAACGAACCCATAAATCTGGATTTTTCTTATCCTTAAATCTCTTCTTTTCCCACCCGAACACCCAGCCTTTTTCAACTGCATCTACGACATATCTTGAATCAGAATATATGGTAACAGTCATTCCCTCAAAACGCAATGCCTCCAACCCAACAACAACAGCTAACAATTCCATTCGGTTATTCGTAGTCTTTCGAAATCCACCGGAAATTTCCCTTCGATGCACTCCAGATATCAACAACACCCCGAAACCGCCAGGTCCGGGATTACCACTCGCCGCACCATCAGTATACATTACAATATTTACAGCAGACATACTTCACTACTCATAATAATCCACAACAATACGACTTTCGCGCACCTTTTTACAATATGCACTTACAGCTTGATGCAAAGGGTTGTTTTTATAAGCATTCAAAGCTGACTCATTTTCAAAAGCAGAAACAAGAACAGCATCGTAGGCTACTTCTGATTCATTTATATTCACTCCAACTTCCAACGACAATATTTCCGGAATCCTTCCAATCAACCCTTCCAAATGTTCCTTCATCCAGAAAGCATTTTCTTTACGTGTCCGTCCTTCAGCCTCCGACTTGAACTTCCACATGACAATATGTTTCAGCATAATTACAAAATTAAATCTGCCGACAAATATAAACAAAAAAAATCAGCCACCCAATGTGACTGATTCTCGAGGTCGGTAGCAGAGTCGAACTGCTTTAGACGGTTTTGCAGACCGTTGCCTAACCCTTCGGCCAACCGACCGTTCTGCTGAATTGCGATGCAAAGATATAACAATTTTATCAACTTCCAAAACAATCCGCAAATTATTTTTCCATTGTTACACTGGTGCACTTAATTTGTCCACCCAAAGGCGGATTCATTTTTGATATTTTCACCTTAGCATAAGTCAATTGCGGAAAAGAATCATATAAAGCATTCAGCATTCTCAAACCAACATGTTCCAATAGATGCGATCGTACCATCATTTCCCTCGCAATTATTTCATAAGCTGTCTGATAACTTAAAGCATCCCCTATATTATCCGACTCGGCAGGACAATCACAAGCATAGTGCAAACAAGCATATACAATAAATTTATTACCGACCACCTGTTCCGCTTCAAAACAACCATGGTAAGCAAAAAACTCCATCCCTTCGATTTCTATAATTCCAGTCATAACAAGAAAAACATTAAAATTGACCAACACAAAGATAAAAATAAAAAATGAAAGGGCCGGACAACCGACCCTTAATCATTTACTAACTACTAACCTAAACCATACAAACTTATGAAAAACAATCTTTTCTAAAGACGGCGCAAAGGTAGTGACTTTTTCAACACAAACAACAGATGCAATGTTAATTAATATTAAATATCAATATCTCATCACTGTTATACGCATAAGCATCTATTAAACAGACATATAACACATTCCCCAAAATAAAATTGCAGCAAAATCTATTTTTATCTTCAAAATATTTTGCAGATAACAAAAAACAGTCTATATTTGCACTCGCAATCGTCAGGATAGCACGGGTTCTTAGCTCAGTTGGTTCAGAGCATCTGGTTTACACCCAGAGGGTCGGGGGTTCGAATCCCTCAGGACCCACACAGAGAAGGAAGTTATTTAAACTTCCTTCTTTTTTTATGTTGCTTCCTTGATTCTATGCTATTCGCAAAAATGCAATGCTCCTACTTGAACTCGTAAAAAATCAATACCTGCAAATCATCACCCTCCAATTCGAATAATTTTTTAAGCTTTCCTTTTGCTTCCATGCCACTGCGCTCCATTCCTTCTTTCAAAGCTTGAATATCTTTAGACTTGACATGACACATCAATTGTTCTCCTCGACGTTCCATAAAATTCAAAGGAGGAAATACACATGGATTGTAAAAAATCTCATCTTTAAAATAAACCCCCTTTTCAATGCGTTTATCAAACATCAGACGATTAGGTCCATAACCTACCCATAAATGATTTTTTGTTTCAAATATACTCGTTTTAGAATAGTAGCCGGCAGCCTCTAACTTCTCCTTCAGCCAAGTGCAATCCATATAGCGTTCCATCTTTATACTTGTAGAAGTAGAAGGAGCGGATTTCGTCACATAAGCTGGCTCCAAAGACGAATTCTGATAATGAAATATAGTATCGGAAAAAGGCTGTATCAACAGCATGTTACCATCATAAGCATCCATTGCATGCATCGAAAAATTCAACACACCGGCAAATTCACTAGAGACAGGATAATATGACAAAGTATCCCGCATCGTAAATAAAGAATCCATACGAAAATAACCGACGTGATTGTTTTTATTAAAACCATAATAACCGATAAATTCATCTTTAGAGCAAGCAACTGCATCCATTACCCAACCGACCCAAGGGCAAGCAATTTTACCGTTTACACGCTTCCCATCGTAATCGTAAAGGTAAACACACCTATCAATGATATCCAATAAACACACTCTATTATTGAATGTATCAACAACAACATTTGTTACGAGACCAAAATCACGTCCTTGTTGTCCTATTTTATTCAAAAATTTTCCATCTATAGAAAAACGATATATATCAGATTGCATCGCCTCTACATTCACGACGAAAACATCATCACCGACAATCTTTAACCTACTGATATTCGTCAAACAACAAGAATCATTTTGTTCCAAGACAACATAATCCCAATCTCTCACTTGCGCAGACAAATCAAATTTACGATTAGTCATATCTACTATATTTGTTGAATCGAACAAATATGCTTTCTCGGGTTTTCCTACACAACCAACAACATAAATAGCTAACAATAACAATACATAAAACTTCATAATGACCAAATTAAGGAATTACAACTGCTTCTATCTTTTTCAAAAGTCTTTTATAAAAAATAATTGCAAACTTATCACTACATGTTTTCTCTAAATTAGCAAACTGTGAATATAATTCTTGAAGTTTAAAATAAAATACAGCCTGAAAATCATCATCACACGCAGAAATTTTCATCTGAGTTGCCTGCTCTACCAACACATCTACAATATTCCAATACAGATTAACCTCTTCTTCTCGCAAATGTTGAATATCGATACTTTTTTCCTCGAATACAGATTGTATGATCGAAAACCAATCTTCAAACAACTCCACTTTCTCTAAATGCCTCAAAACCTGCTCGTCCATCATACATTTCAACACGTCCTGCATATAATCGCTCCCAATATTCACTTCTGCAGCATAAACATTAAAAAAATGCATAATCGCCTTTAGATCTTCCCTGTTCGTCACTGTCTGCAATAATGCAACACTACGCAGTAAATTCTCTTTATACAATCTGTTCCGCACGTCACAAATATACTTTTTGCCTTCATCTGTTTCCTGTAATATGCAATTCTTTACTTTGCCATCTACAATCCCACGATAAACCGTTTGTATTGTCTGAATTTGTTTTTCCACTCTCCTCAGAGAATCCGCTATGACATTCTTTTTCTCTATCCCACCCTCCAACGATGTATTTCCATAAGCATATCGGACCAAATCCTCTTTTGCCGATTTTGATTCTATCCTCTGTAATCCTAATACCTGTCCAATCTCTTCAGACAATACCCTACACAACAATTCACCAGCCATTTTCTGACTATCAAAATCAATAAAAGAACCATTATCATCCAAACCATTTAATAAATAATAGCGTTCTCTTTCCTCTTTCCATAATCCATGACCAATATTTATACGACAATGCAAAATCTCCCCGGTTACTGGATGGAAAATCAAATCATTTGCTACAACAGGATCACTCAAATCATATGCAATCAAAGCCTTAGGTATCACACTCGAGACACCATTCTCCAACTTTCGTACCTGCAAGGCATCTTTGTATCCGATTCCTTCAAAAACGTTATTCCAATACCTCACGGCTTTTACAATATATGGAAACCATCTGTCGGGGAAAGATTGTTCAACATAAAATACCAACGGATTCTCTGGCAAAACCTTTTGACCCCTATTATAATTCTTTTGCTTGTTCTTGGGAATCTGCAAACGCCAACGAACAAGTAACGAGTCCTGCTCAACTCCATATGGATATTTCCCATAAACCGAATACTTTACAGAACGAAAACCTTGTGCATTTCCTACAGTTTTAGTAGACATATTATCCGGAGGCAACAACCTTAACATTCCTCCCAGTTCCACTGTTATCGTACCCTCAATCCCTTTCACTCCCGCTGCGTTCATCGGATAAACATACGAAAACTCTTTATTAAACGTAAAAACGACTCCTTCATCATTAGCCATTATTTCAGTCAACTCCATATCCCTCCGGGTCTCCCTCAATTGCGGAAACTTAACCTGCGCCCACTTTCTACCTTTAGTCAACACATCTGTCAAATCAATAACATACCTTCCACAAATAGAGTCTACGGCAACAATATCAAAAACATCCGATACCGGCTGCATATTTGAATCCTCAAAGACTTTTGCCAAGGGATGCTTGGGGGATACAATTCGTTCTTGATATTTATCTTGACAAAAATATATTTTACCATTTTCTCCCAAACGGAACTGGAATACACCCACAGAAGGCAAAGGACGCGCCACCATTTCTGCACCTTTATTAACTTGTGCAACATATGCAAAATCACGTCCAAACAATGATTCTGTAAGTTCCAAATAAACACGATTCTTATGCTGATGCACAGTCAATATCCCCTGCTTGCTTACAAGCCCTTTCTGTTGCCTGAAACTATCGTAATTTTGTAATTGCCCCGCTACATTACTAACAGAGAAGAGTAATACCAAACAAATATTTATAACTATTCTACACATCTCTTTTACTTAATACAATTTCTAATCCCTACAATAACGCTTTCCGGATAAAATTTATCAGTTACCGTATTCCTATATTTGACAGCCAAAGCCAAAATTTCCTGCAATTCCATTTCTGCCCATATTGCAATTCGACAATCAGACTTTTTCCCATTCTGCGCCAATTGTTTTAATCTCCAGATATATCGCCGTTGCAATGTTTTGCGTTCCTCTGACACTGGTTCATTAAGTTCCCATTCTCTAAACAACGAACTTCTTACTTGTTTTAAATAATCTCCCAAAGAATACTTTTCAAACAAAGGAGAATCCAGTTTATCCAATAATCCGGACACAACCGACCAACAGATGCTTTCCCAGTTCATTCGTTCGTCAATACCGTAATAAGAAAACATATCCTGTCGAAACAACCAATGCTGAGGAGTAAAGGCATACTGCTCTAAAAAATCGTAAGCTACTTGCTGACGTTCCATCCCCACAAATTCCCATTTCTGCCCCAATGAATCCCGCCTTTCTGTAACGCCCCATAAATTCCTCAGTACTTGATTAATATACCCCTGATAGCGAATCAACATCCCCCTATACCTTGAACTCATTACCTTCTTTGCCACCTCATCCTGCTCTTTCATCCAAATGGGCATCTGCAACAACCGTTGCATATTCTTTATTCCCAATTCATTAACCTCCATCTGATTGAATCCCAAATCTTCACTTTGGCAAAACA
>CAKVCR010000047.1 GCA_934725835.1 uncultured Odoribacter sp. | reverse complement strand
TACTTTGAGTGTTCCGATTTTCAGCAACCGCTCTGTAAAGACGTCTGTGAACGTAGCCCGGATAAATATTGAAAATGCTGAATTGGCTTATGAGAAAGTCCAGAAGGATTTGTTGAAATCTATCGAAACTATCTATCAGGATGCAGTTGCAGCGCAGGACCGTTACCGCTCAGCCAAAGAGAATCTCAATGCTGTACAGCTTTCATTCAATCTGACGCAGGAACAGTTCTTTTTAGGTATGAAAAATACGCTGGAGATGTTGACTGAAAAGAACAATTTGCTCTCCGCTCAGTTGGAGGTGGTGCAGGCAAAATATATGGCTATTTTGAACAAACAGCTACTGAATTTCTATAGAGGACAGGAGATTCAACTTTGAACGGATTGTATTTGATAAATTAAGAAAACTCAAAAATCATTAGCGATGAAGAACATAGTAATAAAAGTCGGAGGTGTTCTATTAGCAGTGGGAATGTGTGCTTGCTGTTTTCAGGGATGTGCCGACAAAGAGAAAATTATTTGGCAGACTGAGGCTGTCGCTCGCAATTCAATGTCGGAAATGGTATCTGCAACAGGCACTGTGGAACCGGTTACTAAAGTGGATGTCGGAACCCAAGTGTCCGGTATAGTGGATAAGATTTATGTCGATTATAACAGTATCGTAAAAAAAGGACAGTTGATAGCTGAAATGGATAAGGTGACCTTGCAGGCTGAATTGGAATCGCAGGAGGCTCAGCTGGCCAGTGCCAAGGCGGAATACGACTATCAACAGAAGAATTACGCCAGAAGTAAGGTGCTGTTTGAAAAGCAATTGATTAGTGACAGTGATTATGAAAGCGCAACGTATAATTACGAGAAAGCCAAGAGTGCTTATGAGAAATCGAAGGCAGATATTGTAAAAGTGAGACGTAATTTGAGATATGCCGTAATTACAAGTCCCATTGACGGAGTGGTCATCAGTCGGGAAGTGGAAGAGGGACAGACTGTAGCTGCCGGATTTGAGACACCGACGCTTTTTACCATTGCCAAAGACCTTACCGAGATGCAGGTGATTGCCGATGTAGACGAGGCTGATATCGGGCAGGTTCGTGAAGGTCAGCGTGTCACATTCACGGTGGATGCCTACCGGGAGGAAGTCTTTGAGGGGGAGGTGACGCAAGTGCGTTTGGAAGCAACGGTAGAGTCCAATGTCGTGACCTACGAAGTGGTTATCAGTGCCCCAAATCCCGAATTGAAGTTGAAACCCGGGTTGACGGCAACGGTCTCTATTTATACCTTGGAGAAAAATAATGTATTGACTATTGCTCCCAAAGCATTGCGATTCGTGCCGGATATGGCGTTGGCTGAAGAAAACGGTATTGTATTGAAGAGTTTGAAAATAGATAATCCGGCTTTACAGAAGACTGTGTGGGTACGTAATGGACAGACTCTCGAGGAAAAGGAAATACAGGTAGGAACATCCACGACCTTGATGGTGGAAGTCTTGGGTGGATTGGATGAGGGAGAAATGGTTGTCACCGGCATGGAGCGGGGAGGTAGAAATGCAATGGGCACTCCCAATACAGGAAATACAGAATCCAGTCCCTTTATGCCAAAACCTCCGGGAAGCGATAAAAAGAAGAAATAAACGGTGGTCTATATAATACGATTGTCACTATGAAAGCGATTATTGAACTGAAAGATATTAAACGGAATTTCATGGTCGGAAGCGAGACGGTGCATGCTTTGCGTGGAGTGTCGTTTACGATAGAAACCGGAGAATTCGTGACGATTATGGGTACCAGTGGCTCCGGAAAGTCAACCTTGTTGAATCTCTTGGGCTGCTTGGATACACCTACCTCCGGAGAGTATTTGTTGGATGGCTATTCTGTACGGCAGATGGGAAAAAATGAGCGGGCAGAACTGCGCAATCATAAAATCGGTTTCGTATTTCAATCCTATAACCTGTTGCCTAAGACAACAGCCATTGAAAATGTCGAATTGCCGCTGATGTATAATTCCGCTGTCTCGTCCAAGGAGCGGGAGCGGAGAGCTATAGAGGCTTTGGATGCGGTGGGGTTGCATGACAGGCTCTACCATAAGTCCAACCAAATGTCCGGAGGTCAGCAGCAGCGAGTGGCGATTGCACGGGCTCTTGTAAACGATCCGGTACTGATTTTGGCAGATGAGGCCACCGGAAATTTGGATACCCGCACCTCTTTTGAGATATTGACCCTTTTTCAGGAGTTGTATGCTCGTGGACGTACCATAGTTTTTGTGACTCACAATCCGGAGCTTTCGGCATATAGCAGCCGGACAATTGTCCTGAAGGATGGGCGTGTCATAAAGGATGTGCGCAATGAGCGGATTGCTTCTGCAAGCGAGACCTTGGCCACTTTACCGAAGCAGGAGGATTAAAGATTGATAACGAAGAAAATCAATATGCTATGAACTTTACAAATCTATTCAGGATAGCATTTCGGGCTTTAGGAAATAATAAAATGCGCGGATTCCTGACCATGTTGGGGATTATCATTGGTGTAGCCTCTGTGATTACCATGCTTGCCATCGGACAGGGGTCTAAACGAAGTATCAAGGCGCAGATTTCAGAAATGGGCTCGAATATGATTATGGTACATCCGGGTGCCGACCGTAGAGGTGGTGTGCGTTTGGATGCTTCTGCCATGGAGAGTCTGAAACTGGATGATTATAATGCCATTGTCAATGAAACACGATATGTAGCTGCTTGTTCTCCATCTGTAAACAGTGGTGGACAAGCCATCTATGGAGCCAATAACTATCCGACGAGTATCTATGGTGTGAATGCCGATTATCTGGAAATCAGAAAGTATACAGTGAGCGAGGGCGAAATGTTTTCCGATGAAGATATTCTCAATTCGGCAAAGGTGTGTGTCGTAGGTAAGACAATTGTCGATAACCTTTTTACCAATGGCGAAAATCCGGTCGGACAGGTAATCCGTTTCGGTAAGATACCGTTTCAGATAGTAGGAGTTTTAGAATCAAAAGGATATAATACAATGGGGATGGACCAGGACGATCTCATCTTAGCACCGTATACAACCATCCAAAAAAGAGTCCTGGCCATCACCCATCTTCAAAGTATTTTCTGCTCTGCCATTACGGAGGAGCAGACAGAACAGGCAGAGGAGGAGATTTCGAGTATTTTGCGGCGCAATCATAAATTAGGTGCTGCAGATGAGGATGATTTCAACATCCGTTCACAACAGGAGTTGAGCAGTATGATGAACTCCACTTCGGATATGATGACGGTACTTTTGGCATGTATTGCCGGCATATCTCTGCTGGTCGGAGGTATAGGGATTATGAATATCATGTACGTTTCTGTGACGGAGCGTACTCGCGAGATAGGCTTGCGGATGTCCATCGGAGCAAAGGGACGCGATATTCTGGCGCAGTTCCTGATTGAAGCGGTTCTAATCAGTGTGACGGGTGGCCTGATAGGAGTTATCTTTGGAATAGGTTCTTCATGGCTCGTGAAATTGTTTGCCGGCTGGCCGGTTTACGTAGAATGGTATTCGGTGATTCTTTCTTTCGTGGTTTGTACTGTAACCGGTATCTTCTTCGGTTGGTATCCTGCTCAAAAAGCATCCAATCTCGATCCGATAGAAGCAATCCGTTATGAATGATTGTCGGGGTAAATATTTATTCTTATTTTTGCTTGATGAAACAGAATAGAATACTGCAATATATTATTCAGATTATCGGTTGGGGAACTGTATTCAGTTTCCCGCTGTTTTTCACATGGAAGGAATCTGAACCTATGACCTGGGTACGCTACTGGGGATATGTTTTTGTTCCGGTGGCGTTTATGGTGATATTTTATGCCAATTATTTCTTGCTGCTCGACCGGCTGTTGTTTCGCAAGCGGTTGCTTCAGTTTCTTTTGGTGAATGCTGCGTTAATTATAGTCCTGACGCTGGCTTTGGATTGGTGGCATGATTTCCATTTCTTTAAGATACTGGGTTGCGAGCGTCGCGAGCAGATGGGACCGCCCAAGATGATGTTCCTATTGCGTGATGCAACCATGATGGCACTGACGGTAGCTTTGTGTGTCGCCATAAAAATGACCAATAATTGGTATGTCACTGAAAACGAACGGCGGGAATTGGAAAAGGTACGTACAGAGGCAGAGTTGCAGAATCTGAAGAGTCAGCTCAATCCCCACTTTCTTTTCAACACGCTGAATAATATCTACTCCTTGATTGCGATAGATGCCGATCGTGCGCAATATGCCGTTCACGACCTAAGCCGGATGTTGCGGCATGTGCTCTACGAAGATCGTGCGCCCTTTGTCTCGCTGAGCGGGGAACTGGATTTTATGCGAAGCTATATAGAACTGATGAGTTTGCGTCTCTCCAATCATGTCGATTTGAAGGTGGATATACCCGTGGATGGAGGAGCGTTGCAAGTGGCTCCTCTGTTGTTTATCACGTTGGTGGAAAATGCTTTCAAGCATGGCGTGAGTCCTACGAACCCCTCTTTTATCTATATTGCGATACACGTACAGCCGGAGCGGACAGTGGTATGCCACATCGAGAACAGTGATTACCACAAGCACGACAACGACCGTAGTGGTTCGGGCATCGGACTTGTGAATTTGCGCAAGCGTCTGGCATTGCTTTATCCCGGCAAATACACATTGTCTACAATTGTGGAAAACGGGAAATACATAGCTCAGTTGGAAATTAAATGCTAATAAAACAGATATTATGATGGTCCTTTCGTGTTTGGTGGTCGATGACGAGCCTTTGGCTTTGGAATTGATGGAAGCTTATGTGAAACGCACGCCTTTCCTCGAATTGAAAGGGGGCTGTTCCAATGCCTTGGAGGCTTTGACTATCCTGGAGAAAGAGTCTGTTGACTTGTTGTTTCTCGACATTCAGATGCCCGATTTGAACGGGTTGGAATTGTCGCGACTCGTCAGTGATAAGGTGAAAATAATTTTCACCACAGCCTTTGAGCAATATGCGCTCGAAGGTTTCAAGGTGGATGCTCTTGATTATCTGCTGAAACCCATCAGCTATCCGGAATTCCTGAAGGCAGCGCAGAAAGCATTGCATTGGAAGGAAATGAATGTGGCAGCCTCAGCCTCCCGCAAAGAGAACGAAGATATCTTTATCCGTTCTGGCAGTAAGCTGGTGCGTATTCATCTGCCTGATATATTGTATATTGAGGGTATGCAGGATTATGTCAAAATCTATCTGTCCGGTCAGCAGACACCGGTAGTGGCGCTTTTCAACATGAAGAGTTTCGAAGAGATGCTGTCGTTGCCCTTTATGCGTATCCACCGTTCCTATATTATTAATCTGGATAAAGTGACCATGGTCGAACGCAACCGTGTTTTTCTCGGCGACACCTATGTCTCTGTTTCCGATTCTTATCGGGAGCAATTCCTCGAACAGATAAATCGTCGTCTCCTGAAATAAGTTTGTGCATCGGATATAGAACTGTCGTATAAAAAAATTAATTTTGCGAACAAATTCATATCGTATATGTCACACTTGCCTGCATTGATAACGGATTTGGCAATCATACTTGCCTCTGCCGGTGTGATGACACTGGTGTTCAAACGCTTGAAACAGCCGCTTGTATTAGGGTATATTGTCGCCGGTATCATTGCCGGACCTCATTTTCCGTTGACTCCCACAGTCGTGGATTCCGGTAACATCCAGACCTGGGCGGATATTGGAGTCGTGTTCCTGCTGTTTGCCTTGGGATTGGAATTTAGTTTTAAGAAACTGATGAAGGTTGGAGGACCGGCCATCATTGCCGCCCTGACCATCATCTTTGGCATGGTGATGCTCGGTTATCTGGTGGGTATTGCGATGGGATGGAAGCAGATGGACAGTATATTCCTGGGTGGTATGCTCTCCATGTCGTCCACATCGATTATATACAAGGCTTTTGAAGACCTTGGATTGCGGACGCAACGCTTCACGGGGCTGGTGTTGGGTATACTGGTTATTGAGGATTTGGTGGCTATTGTCTTGATGGTTGTGCTTTCCACCATGGCTGTCAGTCAGAATTTCGAGGGGGCGGAGATGTTTTATAGCATCGGTAAACTTATGTTTTTCCTGTTGTTATGGTTTCTGACCGGTATCTATATTATCCCCACCTTTTTCCGGCGTACGCGCCTGCTGATGGGCGATGAGACGATGTTGATAGTCTCGTTGGGACTCTGTCTGTTGATGGTGGCATTCGCTACTTATGTCGGTTTTTCTTCAGCCTTGGGAGCTTTTGTCATGGGGTCTATTCTCGCAGAAACGGTGGAGGCGGAGACCATCCAGCGATTGGTGCGACCGGTCAAGGACCTGTTTGCTGCCATCTTTTTTGTATCGGTCGGAATGATGGTCGACCCGAATATGATTATGCAGTATATCGTGCCTATTGTAATCATCATACTGACAGTACTCGTCGGACAGTCGTTCTTTGGTACTTGCGGTGTGATGTTGGCGGGTCAGCCTTTAAAAACAGCTTTGCAGTCCGGTTTTTGTCTGACTCAAATTGGCGAGTTTGCCTTTATTATTGCAGGTTTGGGAACCTCCATGCATGTGACGAGTAATTTCCTTTACCCCATAGTCGTAGCCGTATCGGTTATTACCACTTTTCTGACTCCCTATATGATTCGTGCTGCCGGACCGGCTTATCCGTTTGTTGAACGGCATCTGCCACGCAGGTGGAAGCGTATCCTTGAACACTATTCTCTCGGGACTCGTACAGTCAACCATGAGAGCAATTGGAAATCGCTGCTGACATCGCTGATACGTATCACGGTCATCTATTCTGTAATGATTATCGCCATACTGATAGTCTCCCTTAATATTCTGGAGCCGTTGGTCAAGGCTCATTTCCCCGGCAACTGGGGTTCGCTGCTATGTGCTGTGGTCATTCTCCTGTTGATGGCACCTTTTTTGCGCGCTATTGTTGCCAAGAAAAACCATTCTGTGGAGTTTCAGAATCTATGGGCAGACGGTAATTTCAACAGAGCCTACCTGGTTTCACTGGTGGTTTTTCGTTTTGTACTGGTGATAGTCTACATTATGATTGTCATGATGTCGCTATTTAAAGCATCGATTGGCATCTTGTTGGGTGCGGCGAGTGTCGTGGCGGCACTGATTTTCTATTCTCGCTATTTGAAAAAACAGTCTATCCAGATAGAGCGCAACTTCCTGCATAATTTCCGTGTTCGTGAAATGTATGCCAGCCGTGTCGGTGCGAAAGTGCCGCCCCGTTTTGCCGGTCACCTGCTGTCGCGGGATTTGCACTTGTCTGATTTCGTCATCCCTGCAGAATCGTTGTGGGCAGGAAAGACGTTGACAGAGCTGCAGCTTGCCACCCGTTTCGACATTATGGTGGTTGCCATCTTCCGGGGACAGACCTGTCTGAATATTCCGGGAGGAAAAGAGCGTATCTATCCGCAGGACCGTATCCAGGTGATTGGTAGTGACGAGCAGTTGGAGCGTTTCGGTGCGACTCTGCAGTCAATGACGATTCCTCCATCTGATACTGACCTGACACAGAGTGAAATGTGTCTGAAACAATTTATTGTCACCAGAGATTCGTCATACAATGGAAAGAGCATACGTGAGTCAGGCATACGAGATGTGCACCATTGTGTGGTAGTGGGAGTGGAGCGTGGCAAATCATCTCTGCGCAATCCGGATGCCGACACTGTATTTCAGGAAGGCGACTGGGTGTGGGTTGTAGGTGAAGAGACTGATGTCCGCCAGCTGTTTGGCGCTTAATTCAACGTAGAGGTCCGTGCCTGACGGAGAATAAAGAAGAGTGCTATCAGTGTAGCCATCAAATCTGCAAACGGGATTGCCAGCCAGATGCCGGTCAGTCCCCATCGATTGGAAAACAGACTTAAAGCCGGTATCAGAAAGACAAACTGCCGTGAAATGTTCATGGTGATGGCTTTGGGAGCCTGACGTATCGATTGGAAATAACTGGTTACAATGATTTGAAAGCCGACCAGTGGCATTGCCAAAAAAGTATAGCGTAATCCTTCTGCGCTGATTTTGCATAACTGCCGATCCCATGTAAAGGCTTCTACCAGCCAGGAGGCTCCGGCTTCGCCAATGATAAAACCTATACAGGCAATGAGACTGCCGATGCCGATGGCATACTTTAATGTATCGTGCAACACTTCCCGGTGTCCGGTGGCATAATGGTAGCTGATAATCGGTTGCATACCCTGACAGATACCCATCAGCAGCATCGACACCAAAATAGAATAGCTGCTGATAATCCCATAGGCTCCGATTGCATAGTCTCCGCCATGATTCACCAGATAGCGGTTCATGATGATATTCACCATGCCCGTAGTGATATTCATGATAAAGGCAGCCATCCCAACTCCGATAATCGTCAGGAGAATCATTAAATCCGGCCGGAAACTGTGACGCAGGAGCCGCAACGTATTCTGCCTGCCGGTGAAATGTAGAAAAATCAACACCGAACTGACACACATCGAAATGACAGTGGCAATGGCAGCTCCGCGGATACCCATGTCAAAACCGAAAATAAACACCGGATCCAGAATGAGATTGGCAATCACCCCCGTGAGGATAATCATCATCGACTTCCGGGGAAAACCGGATGCACGGATAGCGTGGCAAAAGGTGAAATTCAGATTGGTCAGCAGACTGCCCGGAATCAGTATGCTCAAATAGCTGTGGGCATAGGGAATTGTCTGTTCGCTTCCTCCGAATGCCAATAAAATTTTGTCCAGATTGAAAAACGAATATACAATCAGAATCAGATTCAACGCCACATTCAAAAATACGGCATTCCCTAAAACCCTGGTGGCCAATTTGTGATTGGATGCCGAGATTGCCGCAGAGATACGGGCGGCTCCACCCACACCGGTCAGTGTGCCCACCGTCCCCAACAATGAAACGCAAGGCAGCGTCAGTGCCAGACCGCAGATGGCTAACGGTCCCACTCCATGTCCGATAAAGATTCTGTCGACGATATTATACAGGGCCAGCACAATCATGTTAATCATGGCAGGATAGGCATAGCTTCTGAAAAGCTTGCGTATCTGTGTCCGCTCTGTACTATGGCTGGGTGGCATCATTTTTTTTAATCTATCCCGCATTAAAGTTGACAAAAATAAGCAAAAAGCGTGAAACTGCCAACGGTTGGAAAAATCCACTTCAAAGGTCTGTTAGGTATCTGCCGTTCCCTTTTACGTCCCAGGAAGAATCTCCTTTGAATTACTTGAAAATATTCCTTTTCTCCGAATATGGAGACCGAACATGTGCCGTTCGCACTTTTCTCATTCTTCGAATCATCTCTCACTGATGTTTTACTCCCCTTTTACACTAATCCGTTCCTAACCCGAAGCTCATCCGAAGCTCAACCGAAAGGGGTGGGTGAAGCAACGGCAGAGCTTCGGGTTAGGTTGTCGTGAAGGTGGGAGGGAGGCAGGAGAAGGGCGAGGCATAACGTGGTTGTGATTTGCTCACTGAGTATCCTACCTGAAGCGTGTTAGCTATTTTCTTTTTGCTTTATACTCTTTTCTCTATCTTTGAGTATCATGGTCATATTTTCCGCAGCCCACTGCATCAGACTATCCATGATGGGAATCAACGATTGTGAACGTGGGGTCAGAGAAGATTGTGACTTTGAACGCAGAACGAGGACAAAATATCAAGAAGTTACCTTATGCCTTTACAGAACAAGGAGTGGCAATGCTTAGTTGTGTCCTTCGTTCACAAACTGCAATATTAAAAAAGTTTTACCGGACAGCAATAATTTTTCTAAAGATTTTCTGTAACTTTGTTATTACATAGAAACGATAGAAGAAGCTATATGTGGTTGGATTTTTATATGATAACAACGCTCATATCGGGTATAGTACTTACCATCTTAGGATACCTGCTATGCGGCATACATATTCCACAAAGAGAGGATACGCGCAAGCTTCGCACGGCGCGTGCCATCCTTGCTGCCTCCTACTTTATTCTCTCCATTCCTGCCTATGTGGAATTTCTAACCAAAAATAATTTTGAAACCGACCAAAGAATCATTGCGGCCTTCACCCTCGCCACTGCAGCCTACCAGTCGCTATTGTTCACAGCCACACTACTTACCCTTATCAACCCTGTATATATTAACCGGCGACGAGTTTGGAGGCAAACAGGAATAGTAACGGCAGTTGTTGCCTTTTTTCTCTATGGGATGCTGACATATAATGCGCTATGGATTTTAATTGTTGCATTAGCGGCCTATCTCATGCAACTCATCTGCTACACCATTGTCTTTAACCGGAAATATACTGAAAGTCTGCAAATGTTGGAGGAGTATTATGATGAGGATCAGTCTAACCGATTACGGTGGGCTAAATTAAGTTTTTATGCTGCCCTTGCCGTTGGCATTGCCGCCTTTGTTTCCATTTGGCTTCCTCCTATGGTTTACAATCTATTCACGTTCAGCTATATCGCTTTCTACGTCTGGTTTGCCAATCGTTTTTCCAATTATGCTGCGAAAGTCAATTATTATGTCCCGGCAGTAATACAGCAGCCTGCATCGGCAACAGACGCCATTGTTTCCGGGTTGTCCGATTCGGAAATTGCGGAGAAAAAGGAACAATTGCGGCTTTCGTTGGAATGTTGGGTAGCCGAGCTGGGCTTTACCCGTCCCGAAGAGGGGCGTGAACAGATTGCGCAGGAACTAGGGACAACAAAAGACTTTTTTAATTGGTATTTTAAGAACGAAATCCGGCAGGATTTCCGTTCATATCGGATAGGATTGCGTATCGGATACGCCAAGCAGCTGATGACAGAGGAGCTCGGCATCTCAATGAATGACCTTGCCAAAAAAGTGGGATATGTTTCCAAAAGCAATTTCTACGGTCATTTCAAGAAGCTGACAGGCGAAACTCCTCTTGAGTATCGGCAGCGGATTATGTCGGAGCGCTAAATCGCAGCCTCTTTTCTTTATTCTCTCCCTCGCAAGGACGCAAATGCGGCTTAAGGTATCAAATGGTCTATTTTGTAGAAATACGAAATAGACCAGTCTATTTCATGCCGCAACATCAAATGTACCACTGATGTCCTTTATCACCAAAAAAAATTGACTTATTTTTGTGATATTGTAGTTCGACATTCCCCTTAAACCCAATTCGGGCATTAGGGCTTGAATGGTTTTATATAACAAAAAAACATGAAAAAACTATTCCTTATTACGCTATTGTTTCTCATGATGGCGGCATGCACAAAAGAGGACGAACCGGCTTCCGTAACAGCCATCACATTCAACCAAAGCGAATACAAGGTCTACGTACCTTACAATGCCGACGGCACCGTAGATATGAACAGAATCGGCACACTTCCTTTGGCAGAAGATGTAATCATTTCGCCGAAGGATGCACCAAAGAGTGACCTCAAGTGGAAGTCAAGCAACACTGAAGTGGCTACCATCAATGCCGAAGGCATGGTTACGGCACTGAAAGCGGGCGAGACCACCATCACCGTTTCCGCCGGTGGCGTAAGCGCTTCATGCCTTATAAAGTGCATCAAGACTATCGACTTGAAATCAATATCATTCCTTGCCCCCGTGAAGATGGAAAATGGAACACCCATACTCCGACTGTTTCCAGGCAGAAAAGTAAATCTGCAGATAAAACTCGATCCAGCCGAAGTGGCAGAATTGTACATCACCAAGTGGTCATCCGACAACAATGAAGTTGTTACGGTTGACGAAAAGACCGGTGATGTTACCGCTGTCGGCACAGGCGAAACCTATGTGACTGTAACCCTACACGAAGTTGCCGATGAAGTCAATGGGCAAAAGCATGCCAAAAGCTGCAAAGTGATTGTTGAAAAACAGAAAGACTTTGAGCTCTGCTGGCAAGCAGGAAACACATTTAAAAAGGGGAAATATAGTGATGCCTGGAGTTTCGAGGAATTCAATGGCTACGAACATGCCTGTGCAGACGGCAAGGACATTTACTATATCAAAAGAGATAAAGATGGAAATAAATATAGGTGGCGAATTTTCAAGAACAGCAATATGCCATTAGACCAATCATGGGACGAAGGTGAGATTACCGCATTTTGGGCAAAACATGACTATGTGGCAACCGCCATCAAATCCACGTTATATACGCTGAATCCCCACCGCTATACGGAGCGAAAACCTATTGTAGTAGCAGATGGAGGCAAAGAATTGAAAGGCGTGATTGCAACCTCTCGCAACAAACTGGCTATAGCTTCAGACGGTACAGTATATGCCTTAGTACGCGTAGATGACGGCACCGGAACTGTTGCCGCAATGACACGTTACACAACAGATGGTAAGATATCGAGTTATCGTGTGCCGTACAATGTGTCGGCATCTTCGCTCGTAATGGACGAAAATGAAAATGTATATGTATTCGTGCACGACAAAAATAAGTTACACACCTACCGCTTCGATGGCCAGGCTCTTACGACAACCAACTCTATGGATCTTACAGGAAATGTCGGTTCGCTTTCGTGCTGTTGCAGAAACGGTTCGATATATATAATGTGTATAAGCGGATTTCAGGGTAGAACTGGCAAGATATTCCGTGACTACAAACTTTTGTTTGAGACATCATCAAGTTACACCTACTGGGAAACCGCAATCGATGTGACGGCTGATGGTAGAATATTCTACTGTTTCGACCGCAAAATATTCCAATATGCCGACGGCAAATCTACTCGTATAGCTTATGTCGACGGCGCTATCGACTACTTTGCTGTAAATTACCTCGATTGACGACCATAGTGTTTCCTAATCTATTGAACAATAGCAATGTGAAACAAAATATACAGCCTTAACCCAATTCTGACAGTAGGGCTTGAATTGATTTCGGAATTTTAGAAGCGCAGATTTTGATTGCTTTTTAATGAGTATTAGCCAGCTATTGCGAGTTAAAAAGCAAGCAAAAGATGCCTTATAAAATCCGAAAGACTTCAAGTAGTCTTAATAACATATACGCCTATTGCCCGATTTGGGTGTAATAACCGCTTGCAAGCGAGCGAAGCGAGTCTGCAAGCGTACTGCGACGAACCAAATAGTTCATTCCGTGGTGTCCGAGTTTGTGAGCTTCTGTCTTC
>CAKVCR010000046.1 GCA_934725835.1 uncultured Odoribacter sp. | reverse complement strand
ATCTTTACCTGCCGGATTCAGATTAAAATAAGGATGATGTGTCAAGCTCACATAGCAACTCTTATCGGTCGTCGCATGGTAGTTTACTTTCAACTCTCTACCGACCACCGCAAACGTTATCCGAACGTTTAACGTCCCGGGGTAGCCCTCCTCTCCGTCAGGGCTGCAATAGCCCAGAGTAAGCGTTTGTCCGTCATAAGCAATAACGTCCCATATTTTTTTGTCGAAGCCACAGACTCCTCCATGCAAATGATTGGTGCCATTATTCACCGCCAACTGATATCTTACACCGTCAAGCACAAATGTACCACCGGCAATCCGGTTGGCATAGCGCCCTATACATGCCCCTAAATATGCCCCGGAAGCGATATATTCAGAAGTCATATAATCCTCTCCCTTTTCCATACCCAACAATACATCTACGGGACAACCGTCCTTATCCGGAACAATCATCCGAGTTATCGTAGCTCCCCATGTAGAGATATGAACCTCCAACAAATCACTTTTTAACGTATAAACTTCAGTTATTTTCAGCATATACTTATATATTATCACTTTTCCGAACGCATATCATTACGTTTTGAAAGCAAAAACAGCATTCTTACCCTTTTCAGTAATCGCTCGCAAAGATATTCATTAAAACATAAAAACAAAGAGAATCAATCAAGAATAAAAAAATACCATTACTTTTGCGTATCAGATGAATGATTACACACAAACAATAAAATATGAACACTGAAGAACTCAACAACAAATTTAAGGCACTCTATCAAAAACAGGCGACACATGCCTTTTTTGCTCCAGGGCGAGTTAATTTAATCGGAGAACATACAGACTACAATGGCGGTCTTGTATTCCCTTGTGCGCTAAGTTTTGGGACCTATCTTTTGATTTCTCCCCGAGAAGACAAACAGACATGTTTCCATAGCCTGAATTTTGATTTTTCCGCTACTGTCAACGCAAACGCTTTCGCGAATAAACCGACCGAATGGATTAAATATCCTTTGGGGGTAATGAAAGAATTTGCAGACCGCGGTTTCGAACCGTGGGGATATGATCTTTTATACTACGGCAACATTCCAAACGGAGCAGGACTCTCCTCATCGGCATCCATTGAAGTAGTCACGGCTATCATGCTTAATGAAATCACCGAAGCCGGGCTGGATATGATTGAACTGGTAAAGATGTCTCAGCATGCAGAGAACGATTACGTGGGAATGAATTGCGGAATCATGGACCAATTTGCTGTTGGCATGGGAAAAACGAATCAAGCTATCGCTCTTGACTGTGCAACGTTGAAATATGAATATGTACCGCTCGTTATGGAGGGGTACAAACTGGTCATTGCAAATACCAATAAAAAAAGAGGTTTGACCGATTCAAAATACAATGAACGCCGGAGTGAATGCGAAGAGGCTGTCGCAGCCATCTCAAAAGAACATCCGATTGATTTTTTGTGCGAACTGAGTATGGATGAGTTCCATCAATATAGTTATCTACTTCCAAACGACACAATACTCCGTCGCGCACGACATGCGGTCAGCGAGAATCAACGTGTAATTCAAGCCATCCGCGCTCTAAAAGATGGAGAACTGAGCAAATTCGGCCAACTGATGAATGAATCCCATAAATCACTGAAGGAAGATTATGAGGTGACCGGTATCGAACTCGACACACTGGCAGAGGAAGGGCAAAAGTTAAAAGGTGTACTGGGCTCTCGAATGACAGGTGCCGGCTTCGGAGGATGCACCGTAACCTTGGTCGCAGAAAATGAGGTCAATCATTATATCGAAGAAGTGAGTCGTTTATATAAAGCCAAAACAAACCTTGAAGCGACTTTCTATATTGCAGACATCGGCAATGGAGCTTGTAAACTTTATTAATTAAATAATTTCAAAAATAATCATGAATCCAAGTTTTCATTTTGTAGACTTTGCGATCCTCGGAGTGTATGCATTATTACTTATAGGGATCGGACTATGGGTTTCCCGCACCAAAAAGGGACAAACAAAAACTGCAGAGGATTATTTCCTGGCGAGCAAAGCATTGCCTTGGTGGGCAATCGGTTCGTCATTAATCGCCGCCAATATCTCTGCAGAACAATTCATTGGAATGTCCGGGTCTGGTTTTGCAGGCGGTTTAGCAATTGCCTCCTACGAATTCATGGCTGCCTTAACGCTGATTATCGTCGGAAAATTCTTTTTGCCAATATTTATAAAACAAGGTATTTACACAATTCCCGAATTTGTAGAGAGACGGTTTTCCACGAATTTAAAAACCATCCTTGCAGTTTTTTGGATAGCTCTATTCATCTTTGTGAATCTGACTTCAGTGCTCTTTTTAGGAGGTAAGGCCATTGATACAATCATTGGTGTGGGCGATGGAAGTATGGTTGTTCCTGCCATCATTGCCTTGGCCCTGTTTGCAGCAGCCTATTCTCTTTATGGAGGGCTTTCTGCTGTTGCATGGACCGATATTATACAGGTGGCATTATTGATTATCGGAGGATTGATAACAACACTCATCGCTCTGCATTATGTAACCCCCGAAGGTGGTATCATAAATGGCATTTCACACGTTGCTGATGTTGCAGGAGATAAGTTTGACATGATATTGTCACGAGACAACAAGGAATACAATAACCTGCCCGGTATTTATGTTCTAATCGGAGGTCTGTGGGTTGCCAACTTATACTATTGGGGCTTTAATCAATACATCATTCAACGAACCTTAGCCGCTAAATCTCTGAAGGAGGCTCAAAGAGGTATTGCCTTTGCCGCCTTTTTAAAGATGCTTATTCCATTCATTGTGGCTGTTCCCGGTATCGTTGCCTGGGTTATGTATTCAGAAAATCTCCATGACGCACAGAGCGCATTCCAAATTGCAGGTTCAACCGCTCTTAACAATGACAACGCTTACCCGTGGTTAATCAGTACATTTATTCCCATTGGCTTAAAAGGTCTTGTCTTGGCAGCTTTGGCCGCAGCCATTGTTTCATCATTAGCTTCCATGCTAAATTCGACCTCTACTATCTTCACAATGGATATTTACAAACCATATATCAACGAACAAGCTTCACAGACACAATTAGTGAGTATTGGACGTATCACAGCGGCCATCGCTTTAGTCGTTGCTGTATTGTTAGCTCCGCTTTTGGGAGGTATTGATCAAATGTTCCAGTATATCCAAGAATATACGGGTCTTGTGAGTCCCGGTATTTTGGCCGTATTTATCATGGGCTTGTTCTGGAAAAAAGCAACAAACAAAGGAGCTATTTGGGGAGTGCTTTTATCAATTCCGATTGCCTTAGTATTTAAAATACTGCCGTTGGAAATGCCATTCATGGACCAAATGTTCTACACTTGTCTTATTACTATGGCTATCATTTTCATGATTAGCTTGAGCACTTGCCCGACAGATGACGATTCCAAAGCGATAGCATTGACTGCAGATATGTTTAAAACCGATAAAGTTTTTAATATCTGCGCTTATATTATTTGTATCCTGTTGGCTGTTATTTACACCGCATTCTTTTGATAAGAGCAATCAGATACTATAAATAAAGCGGCTTCCTAAAGAAGTCGCTTTATTTATAGATAAGTCTTAAGCCATACCGTATTCTTCAAATCTTTTAATTTTTTCAGGGCTTTTGCCTTCAATTGCCGCACTCTTTCTGCAGTCAGGCCTAACTCTCGCCCAATCTCCTCCAAAGACATAGGATTGTAATCGTCCAAACCATAATACATGGCTAAAATTTCAATTTCTCGCTCTGTAAGAACTACAAAAGAACGTTTAAGATCCTTTTTCAGAGAATCACGATTAACAAAATTATCCGGAGTCTGCACGTTCGATTCTGACGGCACATAGACATCACCCAGAGCAACAGCATTATCTTCTTGAATAAGCGGAGCATCCATTGAAAGCGGCTTAGCAGATATTTTCAGATATTCCTTTATCTCCAAAGGAGATAGATTCATTTGTGCTGCCAATTCTTCTGCAGTCGGCTCCCGCTGGTATTTCTGTTCCAATGCACATACACAACGCGTCAGTTTGTTTAGCATATTGATTTTATTCAAAGGCAAGCGAATCAAACGTGCATTTTCAGCGATGGCCTGAAGAATTGCCTGCCGAATCCACCAAACTGCATAGGAAATAAATTTAAAACCTTTAGTCTCGTCATAAAACTCCACGGCTTTCAACAATCCTAAATTTCCTTCGTTGATTAAATCACCTAATGTCAACCCATAATTCTGATACTGTTTGGCAACAGAAACAACAAATCGCAAATTACACATGATTAACTTTTTGCGAGCGTTCACATCACCAAGATGGGCTTTATGTGCGAGTTCTACCTCCTCTTCAGGTTTCAAAACATCAATTTTGCTAATTTCCTGAAGATATTTATCAACAGAGTAGGACTCCCTTCCTGTTATTTGCTTAATAATCTTTAGCTGTCTCATATTTTAGGTTAGTTCGGCGAAAGCTAATAAATGTATTTTACAAAAACAAGTATTTCCCATTATTTATACACTATGTAATAACAGGCTTGTGATTTCCCTAAGTTACAAGCTACGAACAAAAAAAAGACAACATTTGTTTGGAGGCACAAAAAAAAATACATACTTTTGCAGCTCAAAAGTGAAAATAACGATAAAATATAATTGACAATGAAACGGACATTTCAACCCTCAAACACAAAAAGAAGAAACAAGCACGGGTTCAGAGAAAGAATGGCAACAGCTGGCGGTAGAGCAGTTTTAGCAAAAAGAAGAGCTAAAGGCAGAAAAAAATTAACTGTATCTGACGAGCACAGACATAAAGCATAATTCTTTTACGAGAAATATTAAAAGCTGCCTTATAGGGGCAGCTTTTTTTAATAAAATCCAAGCAAACAATAATGGCAAAGTTAGAAGGTAAGAATATTAATAGTTTTGAAGAATTAATGGCGATTGCCGGTCCCAACTTTAACATTCTGGAAGAAGAAATCGACATTGAAATACAAAAACAGTATATAGCATTGTCGGAAGAAATTAAACAGCGCCATAATTTTGCTACTCTACAACAAAAATACCTACACGATAACAGCCCACTTTTTGACGAAACCATTTCTAATGAAGTCAAAAAAGAGATATTGGTTGCACTATCTCATATTCCAGAGCCAAGAGCATATCGTGCAATAGAACTTTTCTCGAAGTTGGATACTCCCCTCAAAAAATGGGCAATAGTTTCACTTCAACAATCACGAATTCTATTACAATCCAGCCTGTTAGATGATCCAGGGATATTTATCTCTACAGGTTTAGGGGGACAAGGCTCTTTACTGCGTTTCTTTATAGTACTACTTCATGCAACTCGCCACGGACTGGAAGAGTTCCAAATAAATCTAATGAAAAAAGAAATTCAGTCGGCCATTACTAAAGCACAGGGAGTTGTCGAAGAAATCGAATATACAACAGCATACACCACTTTATTACTATTATTGCCATTACAAATTGACTTACCGGCAGTTTTAAATGGCATCATTCAAGAATGCAATCAATACGGACATTTTTTAAAAAATAATCTGCTTATTACCAATGTAAAAAAGATTCCAAGAGAAGAAATTGAACAAATAATCGAAAATAAACCTCCCAAAAACTAAATCATTCAAATAGTTAGTCTTAGTTGGAAGAGCACATCATATTTCTTATTTCCATCCACACGCATTAATCCGGAACCTATAGAGTTCTGGTTTGTATAAATAGTAATGCCGGATTTCAAATAACAAGTCAAACTTTTTACAGGCTTCCAAGCCAAATTAGCATAAGTTCGCCAACCCTCTCCCATAAAAGATGGGAAGGAATAGGCATATAATGCATTATTTTCATAAGCATATAACCTT
Source organism: uncultured Odoribacter sp. (assembly GCA_934725835.1). Classification (GTDB taxonomy): domain Bacteria; phylum Bacteroidota; class Bacteroidia; order Bacteroidales; family Marinifilaceae; genus Odoribacter. The sequence goes on along the minus strand of CAKVCR010000046.1, from coordinate 7,257 downwards.
GATTGGTACGAATCAGTATTAAACCAGGCGACCCTATATTGTATTTTGAATTTCTCCATAATATCCCGATACGTAATATCCTGATAAAACATCATCCCTTGCTCTTTATGGATACCTTTCTTATAAAACAACATACTGGCTCGCGTACCACTTTCCCAACGCTCATGCCAATGACAAGTAAATTGATAACGAAATTCATGTTTGCATCGTAAAGCGGGAATACCTCCGGTCAAGTCTTCCGGACGTACCTCCCGTTTATAATGCAAAGAATGCTCACATACCGGTCGAAAATAAACAAGATTTCCTAGGATTTCCCATCCCCAATCAGGCTTGGCTATCATATAACGGGCACTGAAAAAGCGAAACCAGTCATAATAGCAACTTAACTTCAAATCCTTCAACAACACAATATCAAGGCCACAATATACTCCTTCTTCATTGGAAGTATTACTGAACTCTCCGAAACCGGCAGCATAATATGAAATATACTGTTTCCCATAATATCTATACAACAGACAGCCGGAAACAGCCCCTTGCCCCATACGTATTCCATTCACAGTTGCAACAGCACCCCTATCGCACACAGCTGTTTCTCCAAACAAATAAATTCCCTTTATTGCAGTTTTATAATCTACGCTGAATAACCAACGATATTTCCCACCATCACTATATTGCTGATAAAGCTGTGCTCCTGGAGTCAGACCCGGTTTAAAATTATAAAATAGTGCATTCGCCCCCACTTTAAACGCAGAGGTATTCCAATGACACGAAACTCCGGAAGCAAGCGTTTTTAAGGCTCGTTTTTTTGCACATTCGTTATCATTTCTATGATATCCGGACTCGTATAATGATACTTTTACATAATCTTTTTGCACGGCAGTATCTCGGGTCACCAACGTTCCATCTGTTCTTTTATATGAGAAAAATACATCCAGACTTATGTCATTTCTCGGAACAAAGGAAAAAGCTATCCCTCGCATAAATCTATTCTCATCCGTGGAACTATTTACTGCAAAACCTTTACCTGATTTCTCATTGTTAACAGCAACACCGGATTTCCCCATTGGGAAACCACCCCAAGCGATCAAACCTTGTCCCCACTGAAGTTTATAATCTCCTGCAACAACCTGTCGTAGCCACTTTTTACCGGTATAAACTAAATACATCGACAAAAAATCAAATCCTCCCCTCTGATAATGCGTAAAGTAACCCTCTCCCGGGTCATTTTCCAATACAATTCCTCCCTGCAAATGCTGATTAGATACATATTTATATTTGAATAGTGTCCCTATTGGAGGACCATGAAATCTGTTTTTCACCTTTACATTATACTCTTTTTCACTATCATAAAGGTAGGGTGAATATCTTTTATACCCTTCAGCTAATGGAAGCGTGGTTTTTATTCTCGCCAGCATTTCATGTCTGGCTCGCAAATGTTCAAAATACATGCAGCCTTTGCCTAAAACGGCAAAAGATGAAATATTATCCAGGTCTCTTTGACCAAAACCGGGCACTAACAATAATTCATGTATATCGCTAAATTCACCATGTTTTTGCCTGAATTTTAATAATTCGTCAATCTGACTATCCGATAAAAAGAAAAGCATTTTCAACGAATCAAATCCTGCTGTATTCAAATCTATAGGACATCTATATAAATACAAAAGAGTATTCACCAGTTCTTCGTATCCTTCCTCAGTACTCTCAATATTATTGTTCTCCAACAAACGCTCTACATCAGAAAGATTTTGGGCAAAACATTGAAAGCTGACAAGCAGAAATAATAACAATAAACGCAAACCATTCATTTTCATCACTAGCACAAAGAAAAACAGCAAGCAGACAAACGAGCAAAACAACCCACAAGGACATCAATAAAAAATCTCCGGAAGTAGCAACACACTTCCGGAGCTTATTTAAACAGGTTCGATTCAATTAGTTTTAAAATCGTATTTCACCTGAGCTAAATCTCTATTAGCATCAACAATTTTCTTCTTCAGAGATTCTTTAAAATCAACCATTTTAACTTTCAATGTATCATCACCAATAGCCAAAATCTGCACAGCCAAAATTCCAGCATTCATCGCGCCATTAATAGCGACAGTGGCTACAGGAATGCCAGGAGGCATTTGAGCGATAGCAAGCAAAGCATCCATTCCACTCAACGAAGAATTAATTGGCACCCCAATAACAGGCACTGGTGTCATCGCAGCAATAACACCCGGCAAATGCGCAGCCATTCCTGCTCCTGCAATAATAACTTCAATACCGCGACCAGCAGCATTTTTTGCAAAGTCCTCCACTTCGGCAGGAGTTCGATGAGCAGACAAGGCATTCATTTCAAAAGGTATACCCATATCATTCAACACTTTTGCAGCCTTTTCCATTACAGGCAAATCAGAAGTGCTTCCCATAATAATACTTACTCTTGGATTCATTGATTGTTATTTTTAGTCATTCTATTTATGTTCTCATATATGGTACAAAAATAAATATAATCCCGCTTTACACCCCATATATCTGCTAAAAATATTACTTTTGTCTTATAATTAAAAACAAAGTCTCTACGACAATGAAAAATATAACTTTATTAGACAAAGAATTTCGTCCTTTAATTGAAGCTGAAAAAATTGACTTAGCGATTAGCAATATGGCAGTTAGCATGAATAAAGACTTAGATGGCGAAGCTCCATTGTTTTTAAGCATCTTGAATGGTTCTTTTATGTTCACGTCCGACCTTATAAAGCAGATTACCATACCAGGCACTCAAATCAGCTTTATAAAAGTAGCATCTTACAGTGGTACAAATTCTACAGGCGAAGTGAAAGAATTAATTGGACTAAAGGAGGATATACAAGGGCGTACAATCGTCATCTTAGAGGACATTATTGATTCCGGACGTTCGATGACACATTTACTAGAATATCTACATAGTAAAAATCCACGAAAAATCGTTGTCGCAACACTTTTCTACAAACCCAAAGCTGCTGTATTTAAAGTGCCCATCGACTACATCGGTATTACTCTTGAAAATGATTTTATTGTCGGACGAGGACTTGATTACGAAGGCTTAGGTCGCAATTTCCCAGACCTTTATATACTGAACTCGTAATCGTTCAATACTCTATATAAATAATAATAAACTAAATAAAATTATGGCTTCTACGAATTTTGTTGATTATGTAAAAACGTTCTGTCGCAGTGGCGCAGGAGGGCGCGGATCAGCACACCTTCATCGTGACAAACGTACAATGAAAGGAGGACCAGATGGAGGAGACGGAGGACGTGGCGGACATGTTATTATCCGTGGAAACCGAAATTATTGGACATTAATACACCTAAAATATCAACGGCACGTATTTGCCGGAGACGGAGGTAACGGCAGCGAGAATCGAAGCACAGGTGCTGATGGAGAGGATGTTACTATTGAAGTTCCATTAGGCACTGTTGCACGAGATGCTGAAACAGGAGAAACCATCTGCGAAATCACTGCAGATGGAGAAACCTTTATTCTTGTCAAAGGCGGACGTGGAGGATTGGGAAACTGGAATTTTAAATCTCCAACCAACCAAACACCTCGCTTTGCACAACCTGGCGAACCTCGTGTTGAACGTACTGTTATCCTTGAATTGAAGGTATTGGCAGATGTTGGTTTAGTAGGTTTCCCCAATGCAGGGAAATCAACCCTATTGTCTGTTGTTTCTGCTGCAAAACCAGAAATAGCCAATTATCCATTTACAACACTTGTTCCCAATTTGGGCATTGTAAACTACCGTGATGGACGCTCATTCGTCATGGCTGATATTCCAGGAATCATAGAAGGAGCCAGCCAAGGCAAAGGATTAGGGATACGATTTTTGCGGCATATTGAGCGCAACTCTGTACTTCTCTTTTTAGTGCCAGCAGATAGTGAGAATATTCATCAAGAATATGATATCCTGCTCAATGAATTAAAACAATATAATCCGGAATTATTGGATAAAAAAAGAGTTTTGGCTATTTCCAAATGTGACTATGCAGACAAAGAACTGATGGCTGAAATGGAAAACGATTTACCTGAAATTCCGTATGTATTCATATCTTCTGTCGCAGGGACTGGCATAACAGAATTAAAGGACGTCCTTTGGAAAGTACTAAATGAAGAATAAAAAAACTGGGGAGTTTCAAGCTCCCCGGTTTTATACATACTATTGAATGAAAAGACTACCATTCGACAATTCTAGAAAAACCTTGCCTTTATACTTTTCATTACCTATAAACTTACTCCCTATCGTTATATTACGCTCCGATGTTGGACGCTCGTCAAGTTCCAACCCTTGGGGCAAATTGATTTTCACCGATTTATTATGCTTCACTTCCAATTGATAGCCTGCATCTTTAGCGAGAGACAAACCCACTTTTGTAAAAGAACCTTTCAAACGGAGTTCTGTAAATAATGGCTGTACATTTCGAATGTTCATCTCTCCCATTTTCATTTCCATATCAAGGAAATTAGCTAAATCCTGCATTTCATATTTTGTAAAGGAAGAACTTCCAGTCAATTCTTCAACATCTCCCAGCTTAATGGTTCCTCCGGAAGAACGGATGTTCAATTTATCAACAGACGCAAAATCTCCAGAGCAAGAATTAGTTGTCAAACGAACATCACCTCCGTCACCCAAGATAATAGAACAATTTTTAAAATCACCCATCATTGTTCCAACCTTTTCCACATTAAAATTACCTTTAGACTGCTTTATGTAAAATTCCCCTCCCTTCAAGGTAGCTGCTTTAAAATCACCATTTTGGACATCAACATTCAATACTCCTTCAAAATTCCCTAAAAAAACGGCACCATTAGAATTAATAATACGCAATTTTACACCTTTAGGCAAGGATACCCTATAATCGACCTTAATAGCAATTCCTGACATAAATTGCTTAAATACCATATCTTTACCGTACGAGGTCTTCAAATCAAGATAATTCCCGGTTCGCGTTTCTAATATCTGAATTAAATCCAGCGTTTCATCTGCTTTCATCGCAGATTTTGCATTCACTTTCATGCAGACATAAACGTGAATATCATTTTCTTCTGTTTGTACAATCTCTATTTTTCCATAATTATTCGTCAACACAACTTCTTCTATACCCTCTTTAGGAAAACTCTTTTCATACTCCTTTTGACACTCCTGCGCACTCAACTGTGTAAATACTGCCAATAGGCACACTAAGATAAAAATCGACCTCATAAAATAATAGTTTATAACTTACTCAAAACCTATTTTCTCCTCTTCCTCCATCTGCTTGTACCGGGCAGCCAAATATGCAATCATTTTTCCAAATGTTTCCATTGCAGCTGATGTATCCGGATTTATCTCCTTCTTTTGCAACCGAAGCAACAGATTTCCGTATAGTCCATTCATTGCCAATTCTACATCTGAAATCTCATTACCTGCTTCTGCTTTGCGCCGAAACTCCACTAAATTACCGGCTGCCATTGTCACCAATTGTTGATAACGTTGGTCATGTGCTTTATGTAACAAAAAAAAGTGCAATTCAGTCAACTCATCCACTGTATTCTTTAATGCCTGAATGTGACCTTTTGCTTCTACTTTTTCCTTTTTCATGATAGCAATTAAATTATCATACCAATCATGAATTTCATGTGATATATGTTCATCAACTTGGAATCTGGAAACAATATGCTTGTCTACCTGTTCCATATCCAGATTCAATGCTCGCAACATATCCTCTATCTGCCACATATACAAGATATATTCGGCAATATTACTCTTTTTTTTGGCGCGCGCAATTAACACAATAGTTGTTTTTAAATAAAAAAATTAAAAGTCCTCATCATCACCTGCTTTGAGGCGATCTATCATCCGACGGTCTTTCTTGGTCGGACGTCCCAAACCTCGAGGACGATACTCAAAACCATAGGCCTTCACAGCATTTAGAAGTGCTAATGTCTCGGGAGGAGTTACATCTTCAACGAAATCAACAGCCAACTGAGCAGACATCCGCTTCACCGTAAGTTGCTTCACTAAATAATGTCTTTCTATCGGCGGAACTCTTACTTTTACAATTTCCCCTCCCTTCAATTCTCGAGAAGGCTTCGCATGCACATCTCCAATGGATACATGTCCCTTAGTACACTCCTCTGCAGCCAAAGAACGTGTCTTAAAAATTCTGACAGCCCAAAGCCACTTATCGATTCTCACCTTTTCTTCCGCCATATCTCCTGCTTATTACTTTTTAGTATTATAAGTATTCATCGTCCTTGCAATTCCCTGCAAAACGAAACTTGTAATGATATTCCCTCCCTTTTTCAACAAATCTGGCAATGCTTCCTGTTCCTTTTCATCCCAGGACCCTAAAACATAATCCACTTGTTGTCCCTTCAAAAAATCATTCCCTATACCGTAACGCAGACGGGCATATCCAGTCGTATTCAAGAGTGCATTGATATTTTTCAAACCATTATGTCCTCCATCACTTCCCTGTCCACGCAAACGAAGAGTACCAAATGGCAAAGCCAAATCATCTACAATCACCAACAAATCCTCCAAAGCTATTTTTTCCTTCTGCATCCAATAACTGACAGCTTTACCACTCAAGTTCATATACGTATTGGGTTTCAATAGAACCAACGTTCGTCCCTTGACTTTCACCTCACATACAGCTCCATAACGCTTATCTTCAAAAACAGCATTGGACGCCTTTGCAAAGGCGTCCAACACACTAAATCCGATATTATGTCGCGTATCCTGATATTCCGGACCGATATTACCCAGCCCTACAATAAGATACTTCATAAATTCTCAATTATTTTGCTTCCTGAGCAGCAGCACGAGCAGCACGAGTCAACTTAATCTGTGCAATAACTACCTCTTTAGCATTTACAATCTCAAAGTTATCAAACGACAAATCTTTAACCTTCACTGATTTACCTAAACCTAAGTTTGTAACATCAATGTCAATTTCTCCCGGTAAGTTTGCAGGAATAGCCCTTACTTTCAGTTTTCTTACAACCAATGATAATTTACCACCGGCCTGAACACCCTCTGCAAATCCATGCAATTTAACAGGAACTTCCATTACTACAGGTTTGTCTTCAGCAATCTGATAGAAATCCATGTGCAATACACGATCGCTAACCGGATGGAATTGAATTTCACGCATAACAGCTTCATAAGCAGTTCCGTTGATTGTCAATTTCACGATATAAACAATCGGAGTATACAACAATTTTTGCACATCCTTCTCTACAAC
>CAKVCR010000045.1 GCA_934725835.1 uncultured Odoribacter sp. | reverse complement strand
ATTGTATAGTTTACTGTAGGAATGCGCCAACAGTTCATTGCTTTTTTTGGTTGCGGCATAAAGGCTGACAGGATTATCCACTTTGTCATCGGTTGAATACGGCACTTTCTTATTACTGCCATATACTGATGAGGAGGAGGCATATACCAAATGTTCCACCTCGTGGTGGCGGCAAGCTTCAAGGATATTGTAAAAACCTATCAGGTTGCTCTGGATATAAGCATCAGGGTTGGTGATGCTGTAACGCACTCCGGCTTGAGCTGCAAGGTTTACAACAACAGCAATTTTGTTTTCTGTGAATATCTTTTCTACTGCTTCTCTATCGGCAATGGAGGCATGTACGAAAATCCAGTCTCGGTCCAATGCCTCTATTTCCTTTAAACGCTCGTACTTGATGTTGACATCATAGTAATCGGTTATAGAATCTATACCGATTACTTTGATGTTCTGTACATCATGAAAAAGACGCTTGACAAGGTTGCTGCCAATAAAGCCTGCAGCACCTGTTACAAGGATGGTCTTACCTTCAAGATTGATATTATATTCTACCATAATTTAGTCCCTTCTGAAAATATCTCGGGTGTATACCTTCTCTTCTACATCTTCCAGACAGTCGTCAAAACGGTTGGCAATGATGGCTTTGCTCTGCGCCTTGAATTCATCAAGGTTGTTAACCACTTTGCTTCCGAAGAAGGTTGTTCCATCTTCCAATGTCGGCTCATAGATGATGACCTCTGCGCCTTTTGCCTTGATACGCTTCATGATACCCTGGATGGCAGACTGGCGGAAGTTATCCGAGTTCGATTTCATGGTCAGGCGATATACACCGATGACACATGTATGCTCTTTGCTTGCATCCCATTGCCCGTTTGCGGCATAATAACCGGCTTTACGCAACACTGCATCCGCAATGTAGTCTTTGCGTGTTCTGTTCGACTCTACGATTGCCGTCATCATATTCTGGGGCACATCCTGATAGTTTGCCAACAGTTGTTTGGTGTCCTTGGGCAGACAATAACCGCCATAACCGAAGGATGGATTGTTGTAATGGGTACCGATTCGTGGGTCAAGACCTGCTCCTTCAATGATGGCTTTGCTGTCCAAGCCTTTCATTTCGGCGTATGTATCCAGTTCATTGAAATAGCTGACACGAAGGGCAAGATAGGTATTCGCAAACAGTTTCACCGCCTCTGCTTCTTTCATTCCCATAAAGAGCGTGTCGATATTTTCTTTGATGGCACCTTCCTGCAAGAGTGCGGCGAATGTCCCGGCTGCTTCTTTCAGCATCTCGACATCGGTAACAGACTCTATCGTTTTGTTTTCAGCCTCTAATTCCGGTTTGTTGATGAGCTTCGGATAGCCTACAATAATACGGCTGGGGTAAAGGTTGTCGTAGAGGGCTTTACTCTCCCTCAAGAACTCAGGAGAAAAAAGAAGGTTGAATTTCTTTACTCCTTTTTGTGCATACTTCAAATAGAGGTTGCGGGTATAGCCCACCGGAATCGTACTCTTGATGACCATAATGGCATCCGGATTCACCTCTAACACCAGGTCGATTACTTCCTCCACATGAGTGGTGTCAAAGTAGTTCTTTACGGGGTCATAGTTGGTAGGTGCTGCAATCACCACAAAGTCGGCATCTGCATAGGCAGACTTGCCATCAAGGGTGGCAACCAGATTCAATGGCTTTTCAGCCAGATATTTTTCGATATAATCATCCTGGATAGGTGAAATCTTGTTGTTAATTTTTTCCACCTTTTCCGGAATTACGTCCACTGCTGTTACATGATGATGTTGCGATAACAGCGTAGCAATGCTCAGTCCCACGTAGCCTGTACCTGCCACGGCGACTTTAATGTCTTTAAAATCACGCATATATTATTTTGTTAAGTTTTCTCCTCTAATCTCCTTGTGTGTTGAGTGTTGGGTACAATTAGCACATCATCCTACTTTAAATTAGAGTACAAAATACCAATTTATGTTCATTACCGCTTTTGAAGTTCCATAGAATTTATTGGTATTTATAATATGCCATTAATCATGTGTATTAGGTAATGCTCCAAACACTCCGTTTCGGTATGACTTCTGAAAGGAAGAGATTTTTGACAGACCTTTAAAATCAGTCAACGAATATAGCGTTGTATGACCGTCTTCTTCTTTCTCAGTGAACCAAACGGAATCCTTTCTGAAAAGTTCATCAACAGTATTCAATAGCGGGTCATAATGAGATGTGACAATAAGCTGACTCCGACTTTTTTCTTTCATAAATTTTTCAATAATGAATTCCACTAGTTCCGGATGCAATGAAGATTCTATTTCATCTATGGGCAAAATACCGTCTGTTTTTATTGCCTCATAGATAGCAGCCTCTATGCCGAATGTCCGTTTGGTTCCTTCACTTTGAAGCGAGTTGGGCAACCTGTAGTTTTCTTTTCCTCGTTTGTTTTTCACTGTGTGCTGGAAATCAGTACGTAATCTTTCAAGCACATTATCGGTCAGTATTTTTTCTCTTTCTGTATATACATCAGTGATGTTATAGTCTGCCTTATGTACGAAATCAAGGATATATGCCTTCAAATCTGCATCCTTTTCCATCTGTATTCCTGCATACTCAAACATTCTTGTGCCTGGTTCTATGATTGGCATCATGTTGTTTTTTATCCAATCACGCACGTCATCAATGTAGGGAAGTGTACAATTCACTTGATTCCTTGCTGCAAAAAATGACATATTGGACAAGCATTTTACATTCAGCTGCTCAACAATTGTTGTGCTCACTTTAACAAGATTTGCATTTAGCTTGATAAGTGACGCTACTCCATCCAACTCCCTACTGAACACAAGTGATGGCTGGACTGAGTTGTACACAAACAATTCCTCCTTTATTACCTGCTTGTTATCCAACACAAGGGCATACCAATACCTTTTATCTCCAACAAAGAATTTGATATTGAATTCAGATGGTTCATTTGGCGTTTCTGTATCCAACAGAAAAGGTACAACTCCTGTTTCTTCATCGATGTCTGATTTCTTGTCAAACCAAAATCTGCGTAAAAAACCAATTGCATTCAACAGATTCGATTTTCCACTGGCATTCGCTCCATACATAAGGACAAAACGCAGCAAACGCACCTTGGAGGTGACATTTACTACTTGATGCTCCTCAAACGTAGTATCTTTAGTGGCCTCAAAATTAAGCACAACCTCGTCTCTAAACGAAAGGTAATTCTTTATTCTTATTTCCTGCAACATGACCGATTCATTCTATTGGGTTTGTCTGACTACTCTTTTTCCTTCGCAAAATTACGAACAAACATCTAAATTCTCGAATAAAACAAATACAATATTTGATTCTATTTTCAAAAACAGCACAATTTACACCAATATAAGATATAAAACCAACTATTTTATCTCCCCCATCATCCTCAGCTCCTTCGCCGGCAGTTTTTTGTCCAGCAGGGAGGTAAAGAATCTATTCTCGGTTCTCCAGAATTTCCAATAATTTGAAAATTCGACTTGATGGGTTATGAAAATCTTTGAGTACCCTTGCTCTGCAGACTGCTTCGTCAAGGTGATCTCTAAGAAATGTCTTTTGTGTATCTGTATAGATAGCCTTGCTATAATTATTCCAAACAGGTGTACTACTCTTTAGCTCCTTGAGGACAGCACTAGAACTTAATGCCGACTTTTGATCTTTCACATGCAAAAGTAGCCATATTTCAAAACATGGGTTGCTCAACAGCAATTCGGCTTTGCATACCATAAGTTTTTCATTGATGGCAGGGACATCCATATCATACATAAGAAACGTATCTACCTTATCTAACGCAGAAATTTTCAGTTCTCGAGCATGCTTATCTATAAGAGCCTGTGTTATTCTTGAGCCTTCAATATGTGAGACTATACGTACCGGAGACTTGTACCATTTCTTTATAAGATTGAGATAGCCTACCTCCGTTTCACCTTCGCAGATTACCAAGGCAATCTTACGCATTCTTTTACCTGGTGCTTTTTCTCTTTTGCTTGCCATAGCTATTCCTCCAATAGTTGCTTGATACTATCTACAGAAGAGTCAACGTACGGTACAGCGTCAAAGCGACCTTGGATATAACCTTTTTCTGCATCCATATTTTCGCGGAAATCTTTGAAGTCATACAGAGAATACACTTCAGTGGCGCCATCTTCCGTCTTGTTGACAAAGACAATCTGGTCTCTGCGCAACCTCTTTACATCAATCAAATTGGTATTGTGCGAAGAAAACAGTAGCTGGCTACCTTCCGAGGCGTGAATCAAGTCGAGTATAAAATCTGCCAATCGGGTGTGTAGCCCCATGTCAAACTCATCCATCATGATACCTTTTCTGTTCCTGACAACGTCAAGTAGGCGTATCAGTATCTGGAATAGTTTTCTTGTACCATTGGATTCTTCCAAATCCAAGTCGAACATCACATCTTTTTTATTACGATGAAAGGTCTTGAATTTAAGTACATCTACCAACTGGAATGTCAGTTCGCCTTGTCCCGGTATTGCAATCGGTGCAGGAATCTGTTCTTTGCGTACTTCAATGTCTGTTATGTCTGTATCACAAATTTCGAGAGCTTTGAGTATAACCTTTTTGTAAGTGTTGAAACTGTCAAGAACCATCATCTCATTGACATTGACAAGACCTAACAGGAATTGATTCATAAAGTAACGATACAGTTTTTGAGCAATCTCTCTGTTCATTGAACTGGCTCTGCTCAAGAAGAGGTTCTTGCCTCCGGTGTTCAATACAACATCCATTGGTTTATGAATCACTCCTGTACCAAAACTATACTTATCACCGACACTACGGACAAATACTTTTGCCCGTCTGCCAACAGGATAGTGATAAAGACTTTCTGATAGAATCTTTGTTTTGGTCAGTTCGAATGAGTACTCGTACTCCACATTGTCGCAAACAAAATCAATCAAGAATTTGCTCGGTTTCTCCTGTCGACCATCAAATTTGAATGGTTCAAAATTGAAGACTGTACCTTCATTATTAAGGTGTGAATCCAAAATCATTCTACAGCAGAAATTGATTGCTTTCAGAATATTTGACTTGCCCGAGGCATTAGGACCAAACAGACCAACAGACTTTAAGACCGGAACACCATTCCAATCCAAGACATTGTGTCCTAATTCACGAGCCGACAACGTATTAATATTGGCAGCCCGGAAATCAATTCTTACTTGGTCTCTAATGGAGAAGAAGTTTTCAAATTCAATTTTAAGTATCATTAGAGTATTGATTTTACATAAATTCTAATCTCCTTTTTCTCACTTTATCTCCTCCACCATCCTCAGCTCCTTCGCCGGCAGTTTTTTGTCCAGCAGGGAGGTAAAGAAACGGCAGGTATGGGTGTCGTTGCCCAAATAGTTGTACATGCCGGATTTCAGGAGTTTCCGGGCTTTTTTCTGTGTCTGTTCGCCGTACATGCCTGCCAGGGCAGGGATGTTCATCTGGAATCGGATGCCCATCTTCTTGAGGTGGCTGTAATCCTTGTCGTTCATGTAGACATAACGCTCGGGATGTGCCAGTATCGGATAATAGCCTCGAGACTGTATGCGCTTCAGGATACCGGTCAGGTCCATGGGCGGGTTAAAGTAGGAGGTCTCCACCAACAGATGGGTGCCCTCCACGCCGATGGGCAGGAAATCGTTAGCTTCCAGACGCTCTTCAAAGAGGGCGTCCAGCATGTTTTCCGATGCCAGGTGCAACTCTATATTCCCCTGATATGCCCGTTTCAGTTCGTCGAAACGTTCCCGCAAGGCTGCGGTGGTGTTGGGCATATCCTCCATCACGTGGGGAGTGAGCCATACCGTGCGGATACCGGCAGCCTCGTAGAGACGGAGGGCTTTCAGTGAATCCTCCGGCGTCTTGATGCCGTCGTCCACTCCCGGCAGGAGGTGGCAGTGCCACTCCGTAAATCCTTCGAAGAGCCCGCTCTCGCACAGCGTGCGCTGTCTGTCAAACCACCACATGATTACTTGTCGTCCGATACGTAGTAAGACTTAGAACCGTAATAGTAGCCATATTTGTATCCGTAGCGGCTGCCGTCGGACGGAGTGCCGTTCAATACAAGGGTCATGTACGGATATTTGTTTTCCGCATAGAGTTTCTTCAGTTCCGGCAACATGCTGCGATCCAACAATCCGGAACGCACCACAAAGAGCGAACGGTTAGCATAGCGGCTCAATATCTGGGTGTCTGCCACCAATTCTATCGGCGGACAGTCAATAAAAATATAGTCGTAATTGTGTCGACAGGTCTCCATCAAGAGTTCCAAACGATCGGAGAACAACAATTCCGTCGGGTTGGGTGGAATAGTTCCCAACGGGATGGTATCCAATGTTTTCTGACCCTGGAAGGGATAGATGATTTCCTCCAGCTTGTTCACCCGATGGCTCAAATAGTCGCTGATTCCTATTTTCGGCGAACCGATATACTCGGAGGCACTGCCTCGCCGCAGGTCTCCGTCGATACACAGCACCCGCTTGCCCTTCAATGCCAGAGTGATTGCCAGATTGATTGTCAGGAACGATTTACCGCTACCGGGATTGAAGGAAGTGACAATCACAACCTCGCACCTGTTGTCCTTGCAGCACATAAACTCCAAATTGGTGCGCAATACACGAAAGGCTTCATTGACAATATTGCGGCTGCCCGACTTCACTACGACAATCGGTTTCTCGTCCCGGCGGTTTGCCTTCCGGAACGACAGTCTGAGCGGAGAGGAACCCACCTGCGGTATCTCTCCGGCAAACGGAATCGAAAGACTTTCCAAATCCTTACGTCCCCGCACTTTCGCATTCAATATATCCAGCAGGTATATGATTCCCACCGGAATCGCCAAGCCCAACATCAAAGCTGCCAGCAGCACCATGTTCCGCTTCGGCGCAACGGGTATCCAGCTGCCGTTCGGAGGCGTGATGATGCGGGTGTTATAGGCTGTAAATGCCTGAGACAGCTCATTTTCCTCACGTTTTTGCAGCAGGAAGAGATACAGCGCCTCCTTTACCTTCTGCTGACGTTCTACGGATATCAGATAATTCGCCTGCGAGGGACTTGCTGCAATACGCGATGTATTTTTATCTGCAGTCTTCTGCAGGCTGCGGAGCTGCTCGTTCAGGATAACAAGCTGATTGTTCAAGGAGGAGACTATCGACTGACGCAACGACTGCAACGACTGGTCCATATCGACAACCAGCGGGTTTTGCTCGCTACTGTTTGCCACCAGATTGTTGCGCTGCAGCATCTTGTTGTTGTAGTCCGCAATCAGCGAGCCGACGTCGCCGTTCTCGATTACCGAGTTGGCAGGCAACAGCTGGCTGCTGTTCCGGGCATCCTCCAGATATTTTTTGATGTATTCGGTCATATAAAGCTGGTTGTTCAACCCCAGTATCTCCGTACTCAGTTTGTTGCTTTCGGTCAGATAGAGTGCAGAGGCAGCCTTTTCGTCCACCAACAGGTTCTCGCTCCGGTATTGGGAGATATTCTTGTCCACATTCCCCAGCTCCTGCTCGATGACCCGCAAACGCTCGTTGATGAAAAGAGAGGTACTGATGGCTATCTGATTTTTGTCGTTCACCCAGTTTTCGTTGTAGATGGTAATCAAGGTGTTCAGCACATCGTCTGCCCGGGCAATGGAATTGTCCTGAAAGGCAAGGTCGATGGCTGTAGCTTTCTTGTCCGCCAGCATCACGGTCAATCTTTTGGAGCACGACATCACCGCCCCATACAGGGATGCCCGCGAAACGACAAGCGCATACTCGGTCCCTGCCACAAATGCCGCAGCCGGACTGACAACCATCTTCCCGAACGGCGTAGAGAGGGTATCCGACAGCCGTCCTTCCACCGTCTCGTCTTTCAGCTCCATTTTTTCCCCTTTCTCCATCAGAACCATTTTCGAAAGCCTCACCGCACCATCTGCAGCCACCTGCAAATCAAAGTTTGCCGACGACTCCTCCGAGAAATCAAACATCGTCACCACCACCGGCAGCGTCTTGCCATACACCACCTTATCGTGGAACGTCCCCTTTACAAAATAGCTCATCTCCAGCTGCAGGCGTTTGACCACCTCCGCCATCAGCGCAGGCGATTTAAAGGATATCAATTCGTTGTCGACATTACTGGAGGATTTGAACAGACCCATATCCGAAAAGGCATCCATTTCGGAAGCGATACCGCCTCCCTTGGAATTATCCTTGATCAGGACTGTCGCCGAACGGCTGTAGACATTGGGTGTCTGCAAAAGATAAATAAAAGCCACCCCCAGAACAACCACCACAGAGATAACAAACCAATACCATTTTTGCAGACAGCGGTACATCAAATCTTTCAGGTTGAACTCCTCTTCCGACTGATTCTGCAAATTGTTTGTCTCAATATTTTCCATCATCAAACCACTTAACAATTACACATTACTTTACAATCAACACCATGATAGATGTGAGCAGCGAACCGATTGACACCCAGAACGAGGAGGAACGGATGGTATTGCCGTTGACAGTAGACTGACGAGCCTTGACCTTGTTCGGCTCCACATAGACCAAATCATTCTGCTTCAGATAGTAGACCGGTGAGCTGTAAAGCGACTGGGCAGAAGTCAGGTTTACCATATAGACCTTCTGTTCCCCATTCTCTTCGCGCTGCACCATCACCTTGTCCCGCTTGCCGTATACCGTCAGGTCGCCTGCCATCCCGATGGCATCCAACAGCGTCATACGGTCTTTGTCTATATTATAGCGTCCCGGTTTCGTCACCTCTCCCAATACGGATACGGTGAGATTCATAAACTCCACGGTCACAACCGGGTCCTTCACCAGATTCTGCGAAATCAGTTCGTTTTTTATCTTTTCGGCGATTTCTTCGCGCGTCATGCCGGCGATATGCACCTTTCCCAACACGGGAAACTCTATCTCGCCCGCCTTGTTCAGCGTATATCCGGAAACACCCCGGTCATAGAAAGTGCTGTTCTGTCCCGTCGTCGCACCGATTGTCCGGCTGATTACGGGCAGGTTGAACAGGTTTGCCAACAGCGGGTCACGGCTGTTGACTACAATCGAAATCTTGTCATCCGGCTGCACCCGAATATCGGTGGCAGTAGCTATCTGCTTGGACGAACCGGCACTCACATCCTGAAAATAGGCAATTTTAGGCGCTGCACAACCGCTTAATAACGCCACTGCGACAAACAATCGGAAAATATGCTGCAACATCTGTTTTCTCATCTCTTGTCTTTATTACTGTTATTTTTAATCTTGATTACTTTATTATTTCTATCATCTCCGGACTGACCTCCACCGCCACTGTCAGAAATCCCGGCAGCTCCACCATCAGCCGCTTGACCTTAGAGCCACGGACGGAGAGCAACAATCCTTCGTACCCGTCAAGAGGTCCGCCGACAATCCGGATGCGACGGCTGCGCATGGCATCGGTAATCTCTTCCGGCAGGTAGTAGCGCGGCTCCTCCGAATGCCCAATCACCCGGATAAACCGCTCCATATCGGCATCCGGCACCACCATCGGCCGGCGGTAGCCGCCCCGCAGGTAACGGTATTGCAAGGCAGGTATTCTCTCAAGGTGAGGATCCAGCTCCTCACGCGAAGCACGGACAAAAAGCAAATCCGGCATCACGCATACATATTTGCGGATACGCCTGCCGTTTTTGGTAGACACACGCCACTCACGAGGCGTAAACACCTCCAAACCCGCCTCTTCCAGCAGGCTGTAAGCTGTAGTCCGGGCATTCGACCGTCTCAAATCGCGCATGACATACCAACGTTTCTGTTCCATCCATTACCCTTTTATGCTGGCAACAAAGCATATCTACTACTCCTGCTCATTGTCTCATATCGCTGTACAACAAACAGTTACGTCATACACAAATAAAAGTTGAACGATTTTCACCATTTCACGAATAGCGACAATAGTTACACACCATGTTACCATCATTGATAAAGACAAAAGTATAAAAAAATCTGTAACTACCGCACATTATTCAATATTTTCGAATTTTTGGGTGTATTTTTCTTTTTTTGAAAGTATCTTTGCATAGAGATATTTTCAAATATACATATAAAAATGGTTATTCTATCTAATTTTTAAAGGAGCTGTATTCAGCTCGCGTCGTATTAACGGGAGAAGAGGAATTCCCCGTCATTTTCAATGGTTTCAAAGAGTGGGATTGTTTTTATGAATATCTGGCTGAAGCATGTGTAAACATTTTTTCCCAATATAATGCCAAGGAGCAGGAGCAACACCGGCTGTTCCGCCGGATGCTGCAGGCAGATGTGAGAGAGAAGCTGAAGCTGTGCCACGAGGACGACAAAGGTGGATTTGTCCATGCCAATCTCGACATACGGCGCAATTTCCTGCCGGTGGACCCGGTCGAACTGACCCGGACCGAGAGCTATGCCCTGCAGCATTTTATCAAAATACAGTACCATTTCTTAGTGTATCTGAAGGATATCCTGCAGGAGGAGGAGGCGCAGCTGCCACCCTGCTTCCAATGGAAAGTAGAAAAAGGGCAACTGCTGGAGCTCTGCGATGCCTTGCAGGATTATATCAAACCGACCTCTCCCCTGGCCACACAGAAATACTGGTTTGAATCGTTCTTCTGTTTTCTGCAGGTGAAATGCCCCATCAATCTGAACCAGGAGTTGCAGAAAAAGCGCAACCGCTATGTCCCCGACCGTTTTCTCCAAGAGCTGCAAAGCAACTATCTGCATAAGTGTCAGAAGATTGCATAACAAAAACAGGTTAGTAGCCAATTTGCCCTTTTCGCCCGGTGTACTTTTGCGGTACACCAAAACAAAAAATCATGTTTATCAAAAATCATTATCTGACAAAAGAAGCAGCAGACCGACAGGTAAAACAGCTGCACTGTGACAAACAAAGCGGCAAACTGGAGTGTCCCGAAGCGATACTCCTCCACTACACGGCAGGCGGCAACGCCCTCTCGTCCGCCCACTACCTTGCCCGCAAGGATACGGATGCCTCCGCCCATGTGGTGGTCGCCCGTGACGGGGGCATTATCCAGCTGCTGCCGTTCGACACTGTTGCCTGGCATGCCGGACGGAGCGAGTTCGAGGGTCGCACGGGACTGAACCATTGGTCTATCGGTATCGAGATGGACAATGCCGGCGAACTACACCGGCGCCAGGGCCGTTTCTATTCGTGGTTCAACAAGGAGTATATGCCCGACGAGGTGTTCACCGACTGCGTGAACGGACGTGCCCGCTACTGGCATCGCTACACGGAGGCACAAATCCAATCGGTGGCAGCCATCTGCCGCCTGCTGATAGAGCGCTATCCCATCCGCCACATCCTCGGCCATTCGGAGGTGACTTCGAGAAAACTGGACCCCGGCGCCGCCTTCCCCTTAGAGGTCTTCAGGGAGCAGTTTCAGGAAATGCTCGACCGCAACCGGGTCCGAAGGCTGCCCTGACTGCTCCCACCGACCTCCCGCCAACCTCTTACTCCCCTTTTGCATTCAGCCGTTTCTGACCCGAAGCTCATCCGAAGCTCGACCGAAACGTATACCGCAAGCAATGGAGGAGCAACGGCCCAACCCGCCGGGAAGAGGGGAGCGATACAAAACATAAGCAAAAAATCTGTAAACCTTTTAATTTTAAAACTAATGGCTATTATCAAATCAAGCCTCTTGAAATCTATCGGCGGCAAAATCGGCGAACTGGTGTTCTGTTACCTCAAAGGAAGGCAATATCTCAGGCGTCTGCCCCAAAAAGGGAAACGGGAAATCCTGCCAACCCAACAGTTGCAGATAAACCGCATGCGGGCATGTGTATCGTTCTACCATGCCAACAGGGACACCCCCATTCCGGATATCTGGAAACTCGTCGCCAGGGAGGTTATCTCCTCCGGATACAACCTGTTTGTGAAGACGAATATCAAACTGTTCGACATGGAGCACCGAATCGGCGACTACAGCCGGCTGCAGCTGACCTGCGGCATACTGGAGATGCCTTACGAGTGGAGCATCCGGCGGGTGGCACCCGACCGCGTGCAGCTGAAATGGAGCAATTGCAGCGTGCTGACAGAGGAACGAGCAGGCGACGGGCTGCAGGCTTTCTGGCTGAGAGACAACGGCAGTTTTGAAATAGAAATCTTCCCTCTCCCCG
Organism: uncultured Odoribacter sp.; assembly: GCA_934725835.1. Taxonomy (GTDB): domain Bacteria; phylum Bacteroidota; class Bacteroidia; order Bacteroidales; family Marinifilaceae; genus Odoribacter. The sequence goes on along the minus strand of CAKVCR010000045.1, from coordinate 1,068 downwards.
AAATCCGGAGAGACGCAGAGGAGGCTGTCATACCCCTGCCGGCAGACAACGAGACGGACTGGCATCTCTATCTCTATTTTGCCAACAGCGATAGGACCGCTTTTTCAGGAAACAAATATTTTTTCATCGAAAATCTATCATCTAGGTCTAAGTAACTGGTTGTAAATGTAATACTATCTACGGAGAAAGATTAAACTTTCTCCGTTTTTTTCTGTCATAAAATTGTCAATGCAAATACGTACTTCATCACTTGTCATCACGCTTCATCACAGAATGGAAAACAAGAGGAAGAGAAAAGAGAGAAAACCTGTCTTATACAGAGTTGGGAGCGAAATGAACACATAGAAATAATGAATAAAACTGTTGGTGATTTGGAGCTTGTTCACTACCTTTGCAGTGTTCATTATAAATGAACACAACGATAAAATGAACAAGATATGGTATTGACAGAACATGAGACATTGAATTTAGCATTGAAGGCATTACGGGAAAAATTGACATTACCTGAAGCAGCAGTCATTCAAATGGAGAACAATCCATACCGGAATTTTGATGCTGTCATCCGAATTATGAATGTGGATTTTCTATGTGAAGTCAAAAACACGGTGACAACTGCAACTGTCGGGAATATTGCAAGCCGCCTAAAGGCATTAGCAACAGCGGAAAAGCAACCCGTATTGTTGATTGCCAAATATATCACGCCAACCGTTATGGACGATTTGGCAAACAATGGTATCAACACGCTTGATTGTGCCGGTAATTGCTATATCAGATATGAAAAAGAAAATAAGGTGATATTTCACCTGACAAATAAAGGAGAAAAAAACACTTTAATAGCAGAGAAGCCTTATCCGGCATTTCAAGGAGCCGGATTGAAAGTAATTTTTTATCTATTACAGGATATTGCTAATGTAAACAAGCCTTACAGAGAAATACAAGGCGTAACCGGGATTTCTTTGGGAGCCATTAAGAATGTATTCGATGCCTTGACGGAGAGAAATTTCATCTTGCAAACCAATAGAAGAAGAGTTCTCAAAAACGTAAACGCTCTTTTTAATCTTTGGGTGG
>CAKVCR010000044.1 GCA_934725835.1 uncultured Odoribacter sp. | reverse complement strand
AACAAATGCAGGCTGTAGCAGTAGGACAGGTTGCTCCTGATTTCACATTGAACACTCCGGAAGGTAAGCCACTTTCTATGCACTCAATCAAAGCAAAAGTAAAAGTGATTGACTTCTGGGCTTCCTGGTGTGGTCCTTGCCGTGGAGAAAATCCGAACGTTGTGGCGATGTACAATGAATTGCACCCGAAAGGATTGGAAATCCTGAGCGTATCTTTGGATAATGACAAGAATGCATGGTTGAAAGCAATCGAAGATGACCATTTGACTTGGAATCATGTGTCAGACCTGAAAGGCTGGGGTTGCGAAGCTGCTAAATTATATGCAGTAAGCGGAATTCCTCACTTGGTTGTTTTGGACGAGAACAATGTAATCGTTGCAAAGGACTTAAGAGGAGAAGCTTTGAAAGCAAAAGTTGCTGAGCTGTTGAAATAATTTAACAATTGTTATAAATAAGGAGAGGGTCTTGGAGAATCAAGACCCTCTCTTTTTGCTACATTTGTGCTATATTTAGCTTGAGATATGAAAACGGGTATTATTTTAATTATTATCACTTTATTTCTGACAATCACCGGCAGAGCGCAGATTCAAAACATAACTCAGGACTGCGACCACTGGGTGGACTCGACGCTGCAATGTATGACATTGGACGAAAGAATCGGACAACTGTTCATGATTGCCGCATACAGTAATCAGAACGAAGCATACGAAGCAGAAATTGAGAAACAGATACGCAAGTACCATATCGGAGGCATCATTTTTTTTCAGGGAGACCCTGCCAATCAGGTGAAACTGACCAACCGCTATCAAAAGGCTGCTAAATATCCGTTACTAATCGGTCTGGATGCTGAACACGGAGCCGGCTGGCGTTTGAAAGACGCCATGGAATTCCCGAAGATGGGAATTATCGGAGCCATTCGAAACGACAGTCTGATTTTTGCATTAGGGGAAACCATCGCACGCCACTGTCACGAATTGGGTGTTCATGTTAATTTCGCTCCCGTAGTGGACATCAACAGCAATCCGGCCAATCCGGTCATAGGCATCCGTTCTTTTGGAGAAGATCCGGAGGAAGTGTCTCAAAAGGCAATCCTTTTTATGAAAGGCTCTATTGCAGGAGGTGTTTTGCCGGTTGCCAAACATTTTCCGGGACACGGAGATACCGACACGGATTCGCACAAAGCGCTCCCCACAATCTCCCACTCACGAAGCAGGCTCGACTCAATAGAACTATATCCCTATCGGGCGCTGATTGAAGCAGACGTACCTGCCATCATGAATTCGCATTTGAATGTCCCGGCACTTGATTCAACCGGTGTGCCGGCATCCCTCTCCCCTCTTATCGTCAACAATCTGCTGAAAGGTTTCTTAGGATTCCGCGGTATCTGCTTCACCGATGCCATGAACATGAAGGGAGTGACAGAGAATACCCCTCCGGGAAAAGCAGAGGTAAAAGCCCTGCTGGCCGGCAATGATGTTTTGTTATTTCCGGAGAACATCGCCAAAGCAGTAGCTGCCATCAAAGAGGCTATCCAAAAAAAGATAATCGATGAAAGCACTATTGTTTCAGCCTGCCGTAAAATACTCGCATGCAAATACACATATGCTCTTCCTAATCTTCATCCGTCGGAGGAGGCAGGATTATGGTCAAGACTTCACCCGACAAAAGACATTGCACTCAAGGAATGCCTGTACAAAGAGGCCATCACATTGCTAAAGAACAGGGATTCCCTGCTTCCGCTGAAACGCCTGGATACGCTAAAGATTGCCTGTCTGAATTTCGGCGGCAACCAGGTCAATAATTTTCAGACCATGCTTCAACGCTACACCCGGGTAAGCAACTTTACAGTAAAGCGTAAATTATCGGAAGAAGAGTTGGCAAACTGGCAAAAAAAGCTGAACCACTACAATTGTATCATCATATACAACCAAGCCGGCAACAATTCGGCCAAGGGGCAATTCGGCTATTCGCCATCTCTGACTCAGCTTATAGAAAAACTGCAAGGCAAACGCATCATCATCTGCCAGCCTGCCCTCCCTTACGGATTGAGCCCCTACCTCCCGCTAAATCCGGATGCACTGCTCATATCATACGACAAACATCTATATGCGCAGCAATATGCAGCCCAGGCCATTTTTGGAGGAATCGGAATTCAAGGACAGTTACCGGTAAGTATCGACTCCATCTATCAGGCAGGCTGTGGCATATGTACGGACAAAACGCGCCTCGGCTATGAATCGCCGGAAAGCAAAGGATTATCTGCCGACAACTTCCAAAAGGTAGATTCACTATGCAAACGGGCAGTATCCGTCCATGCGACACCCGGCTGTCAAGTGCTGGTGGCATACAAAGGATGCATCATCTATGACAAAGCATTCGGATATCACACCTATGACAAGAAAAAAGCGAACACGACTGCCGACATATACGATATTGCCTCAGTAACCAAAATAACAGCAACGTTACCTGCCGTCATGAAATTATATGATGAAAAAATCATTGATTTGGATGCACCTTTAAGCCACTACTATCAGCAGTTGCTCTCAACCGATAAAAAAGACATCACCGTCCGGGAAGTGCTTTGCCACAATGCAGGTCTGAAACCGTCGCTGTCACTATTTCTCGATGCCATAGACAAAGAAGCACTGCCCGGACGGTTGTTTACTGTAAAAAAGACACCGACCAACACGCTGCGGCTCAAGGACAGGCTGTATGTAAATCCCAATTTCCATTTCAAGGACAGTACTATTTCAAGCAAGCCCAAAGAGGGTTTCCAGTTTATAGCACAAGGCATATATATCTTTCCGACATACAAAGACAGCGTTGAATATGCCATTCTGAATTCTCCGTTGGCGCCTCAAAAAAAATATGCATACAGCGATATCGGTTTTATCCTGCTCCAACACGCCATCGAAGAGACTACCGGTGAAAGCATCAGCCGATATTGTAAAGAGTGTTTTTTCAACCGGCTGGGGATGAGCAATACAGATTACAAAGCATCCGAAAGATTAACAAAATCACGCATCATCCCCTCTTGCAACGACCGTCTGTACCGCAAAGCAGAATTGCTGGGCTCTGTGCACGATCCGACAGCAGCACTCATGGGCGGGATTGCCGGACACGCAGGTCTGTTCTCTACAGCAGAAGATTTAGCTAAAATGTGCCAGATGTACCTGAACAAAGGCGAATACGGGGGAGAACGTTATCTGACGGCAGCAACGGTGGAGACATTTACCGACCGCAACGACTGTTTTGCCAACAACCGCCGCGGTTTGGGATTTGACAAGCCGGAACCGGATACCACCAAGGTGAGTCCTGTATGCAAACAAAGCTCTCTCAACAGCTATGGACACACCGGCTTTACAGGCATCATAGCCTGGTGTGATCCGGACAATGAACTGATATACATATTTATGTCCAACCGGACTTATCCCAACGAATTTGACAACAAACTGGTAAAAGAAAGTTTTCGGACTAAAATACAGGAAGCAATCTACAACGGACTGGGAATCAACTGCCGCAAACAGGTAAATTAAAGGTAAGCCTCTGCTGCAATACACATTACGGAAAAAATTCTGAATTTAGAACCATTCTACATACGAAATTGAAGTTTTATTCAAGGGAAAAGAGTACTTTTGTAAAGTTTATGAGTTAATAAACCAGTATTAATAAATAGTAAAAAAAATCATGAGTAATTTTTTGACTTCTTCAATCGGGAAAAAGGTCATAATGAGTTTATCCGGACTTTTTCTGATTATGTTTCTGTGCGTTCACCTGAGCGTGAACTTGCTATTGCTTGTAGGCCCGGATGCCTTCAATGCAGGATGTGAATTCATGGCATTGCCTTTCATTAAGGTAATCGAGCCCATTTTGGCGCTTGGTTTCATTGTCCACATTGTATGGGCCAGCGTTCTGACCATTCAGAACCAAAAAGCACGTCCGACAAAGTATGCAATGCGCAGCCAATCGCAAAACTGCACATGGCCGTCACGCAACATGTACATTTTGGGAGCATTGATATTGGCTTTTCTGGCGCTGCACATCTGCAACTTCTGGTTCAGCTTTAAATTCGGCAACATTACCGACCATTACGAATTGGTAAGTACCACTCTGATGCAGCCGGTATATGCCATCATCTATATCATCACCGCCATCCTATTAGGATTGCACCTTTCACATGGTTTCTGGTCAGCATTCCAATCAATCGGTTTCTCTAACCAGATTTGGAGGAAACGTCTGGAATACGTAGCCTACTTCTTTGCTATTGTATTTGCTGTAGGTTTCAGCATCATTCCGATTTATTTCGTGATATTCGGAAAGTAATGTGAATCTCAATTTAAAAATCAAAATCAATTAATTATGTCAGTATTAGATGCTAAAATACCTGCCGGACCGTTGAAAGACAAATGGTCTAATCACAAAGCTCACATCGGAGTTGTCAGCCCGGCCAACAAGAAAAAATTGGATGTAATAATAGTAGGTACAGGTCTTGCCGGCGGTTCTGCTGCAGCCAGCCTTGCCGAACTTGGATATAACGTAACAGCTTTCTGCTATCAGGATTCTCCACGTCGCGCACACTCTATCGCAGCACAGGGAGGTATCAATGCAGCAAAGAACTATCCGAATGACAATGACTCAGTATTCCGCTTGTTCTACGAAACTATCAAAGGCGGAGACTATCGTGCTCGCGAAGCCAACGTATACCGTCTGGCAGAAGTAAGTAATGCAATCATTGACCAGTGTGTCGCACAAGGAGTTCCTTTCGCACGTGAATACGGCGGTCTGTTGGCTAACCGCTCATTCGGCGGTGCATTGGTAAGCCGTACGTTCTATGCCCGTGGTCAGACCGGACAACAGTTGTTGTTGGGCGCATATGGAGCCATGAACCGTCAGATTCAAGCCGGCAAAGTGAAAATGTACAACCGTCACGAAGTGTTGGATATTGTTGTTGTAGAAGGAAGGGCTCGCGGAGTTATTGCACGAGACCTGGTAACCGGTAAAATTGAGCGTTTCGGAGCACATGCAGTAGTATTGGCAACCGGAGGTTATGGCAACGTATTCTTCTTGTCAACCAATGCAATGGGATGTAACGGTAGTGCAGCATGGCAGGCATACAAACGCGGCGCAATGTTCGGAAACCCCTGTTTCGTACAGATTCACCCGACTTGTATTCCGGTACACGGCGACCAGCAGAGTAAGTTGACTTTGATGTCAGAGTCACTGCGTAACGACGGACGTGTATGGGTGCCGAAAAAAATTGAAGATGCCAAAGCATTGCAGGCAGGAACCAAGAATCCTAATGATATACCGGACGAAGACCGCGACTTCTACTTGGAACGCCGCTATCCGTCCTTCGGAAACCTTGTTCCGCGAGACGTAGCTTCGCGTGCTGCAAAAGAGAGATGTGATGCAGGTTTCGGAGTAAACAATACCGGTAAAGCTGTATTCCTTGATTTCAAATACGCTATCCAGCAATTGGGCCGCGATACCATCGAAAAACGTTATGGAAACTTGTTCCAGATGTACGAAAAAATCACGGCAGTGGACCCCTACAATAATCCAATGATGATTTATCCGGCTATCCACTATTCAATGGGTGGTCTGTGGGTTGACTACAACCTGATGACCACGATTCCGGGTCTGTACGCAATTGGAGAATGTAACTTCTCTGACCACGGAGCAAACCGTCTGGGAGCATCTGCATTGATGCAGGGTCTGGCTGACGGATATTTCATCCTGCCTTACACAATCGGTGATTATTTGGCTAAAACCAAAGATTATCAAAATCCGAAAATCAATACCAACAGCAAAGAATTTGAGGAGGCTGAAAAACATGTTACCGATCGTCTACGCAAACTGTATGACATCAAGGGAACCAAATCACCGGACCACTTCCACAAAGAGCTGGGACATATCATGTGGGAATATATCGGTATGGCTCGTGAAAAAGCAGGTTTGGAGAAAGCAATTGAATTGATTGCCAAATTGAAAACTGAGTTCTACAAAGATTTGCGCGTAACCGGTGAATTTACGGCCATGAACAATGAGCTGGAAAAGGCAGCCCGTGTAGCTGACTTTATCGAGTTGGCAGATTTGATGGCACATGATGCCCGCGACCGTAACGAATCTTGCGGTGGTCACTTACGTATTGAATCAATGACCGCAGAAGGAGAAGCAAAACGTGATGACGAACACTTCAAATATGTATCCGTATGGGAATACAAAGGTGAAAACCAAGCACCTGAATTACATAAGGAAGAATTGGTATTTGAAAATGTTGAGTTGACACAGCGTTCTTATAAATAATAAATCGGATTTGAAACATAAAGTACATCAAATCTCCAAATTAAAAATATTATGGCAGACAAAATATTAAACGAACTAACTCTGAAGATTTGGCGTCAGAAAGACGCAAAATCAAAAGGCGAGTTTAAAACATATAAGGTTCACAATATCTCTACCGGCACTTCTTTCCTTGAAATGCTTGATATCCTGAACGAGGAACTTGTTGCAAAAAACGAAGAACCTGTTGCATTTGACCATGATTGCCGCGAAGGTATTTGTGGAACTTGCAGTTTGTTTGTAGACGGACGTGCACACGGACCGGACGACGATGTAACAACTTGTCAATTGCACATGCGCCGTTTCAAGGAGGGAGCAACCATTACCATCGAACCGTGGAGATGCGGAGCGTTTCCGGTAATCAAGGACTTGATTGTAGACCGTAAAGCATATGATAAAATCCTTCAGGCCGGAGGTTATGTATCGGTAAACACCGGAGGTGTGCCGGACGGTAATGCAATTCCAATCCCGAATGCACAAGCAGAGGAGGCTATGGATGCAGCAGCTTGTATCGGTTGCGGTGCGTGTGCTGCAACATGTAAAAACTCGTCTGCAATGTTGTTCGTTGCTGCGAAAGTATCTCAGTTGGCTTTGTTGCCACAAGGTAAAGTGGAAGCAGCCCGCCGTGCAAAAGCAATGGTTGCAAAAATGGATGAACTCGGATTCGGTAACTGCACCAATACAGGAGCTTGTGAAATGGAATGTCCTAAGAGCATCTCCATCGAGCATATTGCACGCTTGAACCGCGAATTCTTAAAAGCAAAATTAAAAGACTAAGACTCAAAAAGCGTATTCAATTAAGGCGTACTGCGTCGCTGGATACAATACTGAGACTTAATTTTACCGGGGTGGCAACAATGTTGCCACCTTTATTTATTCCTCAATGAAACTATTCTACAGAGAAAAAGGACAAACATCACTCCCTACGCTGATAATTCTACATGGTCTATGGGGAGCTTCGGACAATTGGCTGCCGGTAGCAGAAAAACTATCAGCAGACTTTCACGTACTACTGCCGGATTTGAGGAATCACGGACATTCGCCACATGAAGCAGAACACTCATACGCCGCTATGGCAAAAGATATCCAAGAGTGGATTGAAGAGCTACATTTACCTGCACCGCCCTTTATCGCCGGGCATTCCATGGGAGGGAAATGTCTGATGTACATGTTACTACAATATCCAGGTATTGCTACTAAAGCTGCAATAATTGATATTGCACCCAAAAATTACGAACAAACGGAAGAACATCTGCAGATTATAAGATTTATAAAAGAGTTCGCTTTTAAAAATGAAGAGAATCGTGCAAGCCTCCATCTACGTATCCGCAACAATATAAAAGAGGAACATCTCTGCCAGATAATATTGAAAAATATAGACAAAGACAACAAAGGATTCAAATGGAGAATGAACGTTCAGGCCATATTGGAATACTTACCAAACATCATGGGTTGGGAACTATTAACAAATAAGTGTTCGACACCAACCCTTTTTATCCGCGGCGAGAAATCAAATTATTTACAAACAGAGGATATTCCTAATATAAAAGATGCCTTCCCCTATACAAGTATTCTCACAATAAACGGAGCAGGACATAGGATTCACGCACAAAAACCAGATGAACTTGCAGAAGCCTTGAAACACTTCTTTGACGTTAGTACAAAATAATCGGGCTGCCAAGAATAAACCTGACAGCCCTTCATTTATCTGCTAAACTCTATTCCCACACGAAGCTTTTGTTAAAATAGGAAACGGCCTGTATATTGGCATAACCATAATTATCATTCCAAGGGTCAACTCCCGGTTCATATAACAAGGCGGTAAGACGTATCATATAACTTTTGTTAGATTGCAATTCATTCAGACGGTTTACCTCTCCTGCCGTTGTACTTTTAATATCCAAACGTTTAGTTCCCGGCATTTGAACACGGCTCACGAAATAGGGAGTTACAACTTTTTTATTAATAGGTAAAACCTCTATACGATAATAAACATCATTGCGCTCGAATGCATCCCATGTGACAGACAAAGTACTTGACTGCATCTTAGTTGTAATATTCATCTCATCGTTGGTACGCTTGGGCAAATTGTCTCCATAAATAGAATCACATAGTTTCAAGTGCTTATCTCTACCTATACGGCAATAGAATCTTACTTCCTGTTTTTGAGCATTTCCGTAATGTTCATTTTCTTTCTCAGTCCAATAATATTCGTGATTCTGCAAATTACAGATGTGTCCATCATTCAACAACATCCGCACTTCGCGTAAGTCTTTGTTTCCCCGTACATCTGCACCAATATGTGTCTTAAACTGCCCGTCAACTGAATAATCATTCACCAAAAAGGCATCAACTGTCAAATCAGCCAAATATCTCAATTCAGAAACATATTCACGTTTCCCTGTCGCATTAACAATCGTTTCAATATAATCGTTACCGCTACGTTGGACATTCCATATCTCCGAATTCCCATCATTGTAATTAAGCTCTATTCTATTACCATCGCTAGTCCAAGTTCCTACTTCAAATTCGCGTCTTCCACCAAATTCAATATTCTTTAAAGTCCCTCCTTTTTCAAAACGTATAACTTCCAATAAATCCTGTGATTTCAAACCATCCGGATCTCCCAACCAGGCATTGTAGTACCAATTCTTACCCGTCAGATAAGTCATATCCAAAACAGTTTCATCTCGCCCTTTATCATCATTACAACTCACAAACAAGCATAGCAAACCAATGCCAACCATCCAATTATTCATCCTCATTACTCCAATAGTTATTATTAACCGATTATTTTATATGATAAATTCTTTACAACAATATATCTGTATAAACCAATTCATTATATCTTTGTATTGTACAATTTTTATACCAAAGTCTATGTTATATCCTCTTAAATTCAAACCTATACTGAAAAAGACACATTGGGGCGGAAAGCGGCTTGCCTATAAAAGCGAAACGAAACAACAACCAGAACAAATCGGCGAAAGTTGGGAAATATCAGGAATTCAGGAAAATATATCTATTGTCACAAATGGCATACTGGCAGACAACAGCCTGGAAGAGTTAATCGAAGTATACATGGGAGATCTTGTAGGTGACAAGGTTTACGATAAATTCGGAATCGAATTTCCCCTTTTAATCAAATTTCTTGACACCAACGACCGTCTCCCCATACAAGTACACCCGGATGATAAGACTGCGAAAGAGCGACACCGTGCTTATGGGAAAAACAAGTTATGGTATATTGCAGAAGCTGAAACCGGAGCGAAGATTACGGCAGGTTTTAAAACAGATATCAATCCAAGCGAATATCTGCAACATCTTGCCCAGCATACATTATCAGAAATTCTACACACCGAAGCTGTCAACAAAGGAGACTGTTTCTTTTTACCATCCAAGACTATCCATACACTTTCTCAAGGATGTCTTGTCGCAGAAATTCAAGAGACATCAGATATCACATATTTCCTCGATGACTACAACCGCAAAACTCTCGATGGAGATTGTCTATCACTCGATACAGAACTAGCAACTGACATAACAGACTACAATAAAATAGAACCTCGTATTAAATATCACCAACATGAAAACCATACGGAAGAACTAGTGGAATGTGCGTGGTTCACTGTCAACTATCTGAAATTCAACAAAGAAATCGAAAAAGACTATATAGAACAAGATTCATTTATCATCTACATGTGTCTAAACGGAGATTTTACTGTGGTTTATGATATTAATCAAACAGTGACAGTAACCAAAGGCGAAACTGTACTTATTCCGGCATGTCTAAAGGATATATTTCTAATTCCTCAAAAAGAATCAGAGCTCCTAGAAATATATATTCAATAAAAAAGAGCGGCAAAAGTAGCAATAAAAAAATCACTCAACTTTTGCCGCACACAATATCTTATCTTTGTAAGATTAAATCATCTCCATGTGCTCCTGATCTGTCAGTTTTTCACAATAATGACAACGCAATACGATTGGAGAATCGTTGACTACAGTAAATTTAGTCAAGACTTTTTCGTGATTGGTAATACACTTCGGGTTCATGCATTTCACAATACCCTCTACTTTTTCGGGTACACTTACCACTTTTTTCTCCACCACTTCATAATCACGAATGATGTTGATTTTTGCCATCGGAGCTACTAATGCCAATTTATTAACTTCAGAGTCTTCAAGAAATTTATCCCAGATTTTGATAATTGCCTTTTTCCCCAATTTATTGCTTTTCAGGTTGGTCCCAAAAGTCATTGCATTTTCCATATCGGCGATTCCCAACACATTGATAACAGCGAATAGTTTGTCTGCAGGAATATGATCGATTACTGTACCATTTTCGATTGCACTTACTTGTAATTCTTTCTTAGCCATAATAAATCGTTTAATCTTGAACCATTAAAATTATTTCAATCCTAAAGCTTTGCAGATAATAGCCTGACGAGCGAACACACCATTACGAGCTTGCTCAAAATAATAGGCTTTCGGATTTTCGTCAACATCAACATCTATCTCATTTACGCGAGGCAGCGGATGCAGAATTCTCATATTATCCTTTGCATTTGCTAACATAGCATTACGCAAAATGTACACATTTTTCACTTTCTCATATTCCAATGGATCGGCAAAACGCTCACGTTGCACGCGTGTCATGTAAAGAATATCAGCTTTGTCTATTACTTCATCAAGCTCAGTATGCTCGTAATAAGGTATATTCAACTCCTTCAAACGCAACTTGTAAGCATCCGGCATCTTTAATGAAGCAGGAGAAACGAAATGGAAAGTAGGGTGAAAATTACTCATTGCCTGCAAGAGAGAGTGAACTGTACGTCCATATTTCAAGTCGCCAACCATACATATTGTCAAATTCTCCAGAGAACCTTGAGTCTTGTAAATCGAATAAAGGTCAAGCATCGTCTGAGACGGGTGCTGATTAGCTCCATCACCGGCATTCAACACGGGATGTACAGCAACTTCACTCGCATAACGAGCAGCACCTTCTATAGGGTGACGCATCACAATCAAATCACAATAGTTATCCACCATCTTAATAGTGTCTTTCAACGTCTCACCTTTAGTCACGCTGGACGAAGATGCGTCCGAAAAGCCCACAATGCGACCTCCCAGGCGGTTAATTGCAGTTTCAAAACTCAATCGGGTACGTGTAGAAGGCTCAAAAAACAAAGAGGCAACTACCTTCCCTTCCAGCAAACGCTGATTTGGATTCGCTTCAAATTCAGAAGCAAGGTTCAAAACTTCCAGAATCTCTTCTTTACTGTAATCTTCGATAGATACTAAGCTGTGTGTCTTCATACCAATATAATTAAGTTCATTTTAGACAAAAAAAAACCAACAAGCCTCGCGACAATGTTGGTTTTAAAATTCTATAAATAAATCGGCAAACCTGTCTGCGATTATCCGCAAATACATGCTCAAGTGTACCAATATTTAAATATCCTATATTCATATCGAGATACAAAATTATGGAACTATTTTTATACGAACAAATATTTTCGCTTAAAAATTTTTATCCCTATAACATTTCCGCAATCCTGGATACGATATCTTCAGCTACTTCTCGCTTGGTTTTCAGCTCATAATAATAATGATTCTCTTGTCTATCAATCATCGTAACCTTGTTGGTATCATAACCAAAACAAGCATTGGCATCCTTTAAACTATTAAGAATAATCAAATCCAGATTCTTTTTATGCAATTTCTGTATGGCATTACACTCTTCGTCGTTTGTCTCCAAAGCAAAGCCTATCAGCAATTGGCCATTTCTCTTTTGCCGTCCCAAAGCAGCAGCAATGTCTGTTGTCGGCTCCAATTCCAACTGCATATTATCTTTCCCTCTTTTGACTTTATTGTCAGCACAATGTACCGGACGAAAATCAGCAACTGCAGCACATGATACAACGATATCACTATTTTCGACTTCACTCATCACTGCATTGTACATCTCTTCTCCAGATTCAACATCAATTCGGCGAATTGATGAATGGGGAGTCTTTAACTGCACCGGTCCTGCAACCAATACAACATCAGCTCCTCTTGAAGCAAAAGCTTCAGCTATGGCGAAGCCCATTTTACCAGAAGAATAATTCCCAATAAAACGTACAGGATCTATACGTTCATACGTAGGTCCTGCTGTCAACAAGACGCGTTTCCCAACGAAATCTTTACCATTACTAAAAAATTCACGTACAAAGGCTACAATTTCATCAGGCTCGGCCATACGCCCTTTACCCACTAAACCACTCGCCAATTCTCCTTCAGCCGGCTCTACGACTAAATTCCCATAACCTCTTAAAATATTTAAATTCTGTTGCGTGGCCGGGTGACGATACATATCCAAATCCATGGCAGGCGCTATTGCCACCGGACATTTAGCAGAGAGATAAGTGGTCAACAACAAATTATCGGCTATTCCATGTGCCATTTTACCAATTGTGTTGGCTGTTGCCGGAGCAATCAAATACATATCTGCCCACATGCCCATGTCTACATGAGAATGCCAATCTCCATTTTCCGGATTATAAAATTCAACCATCACAGGATGCTTTGACAATGTAGCCATTGTCAAAGGAGTTATGAACTGCTTAGCCAATTCGGTCATCACAACCTTAACTTCTGCACCTTCCTTCACCAGCAAACGCACCAACGATGCAGCCTTATAGGCAGCAATACTGCCCGTTACTCCGACAATAATGTGCTTTCCTTTCAACATATTGAATCTATTAAATTAAAATGTACCAATGCAACAATCAAAGATTTACAATTGGCATTGGTACATTAAATGTATACGTGCAATAAACGCTTAAACAGATTTCTTTTCAACAGTTGTATTTCTAAAATAGATCTGTCCATCCTCGAACTCCTGCGTAGCAATTAATACAGGTTTCGGGATTCGTTCATAGAACTTAGAAATCTCGATTT